>JAVBNK010000119.1:0-4975 GCA_031551595.1 Rikenellaceae bacterium
TCTTGCGGCGCCGGCGACGGCGTGCGCGGACGAACAGCCACAGGCCCGCGGCGACCAGCAGCACGAACGGCCACACATAGACCAGCCTGACCAGAAACCCTTGCAGGTTATCCCATCCGCCGCCCACGGCGCGTCCGACCTTGCCCCAGAAGCCGAAGTCGCCCGCCTTCATTTCGTAGAACGCCACGTCGAGCGTGCTGTAATCCACCCGGTCGGAGAGGTATTTCAGGCGGCCCTCGAACGATTCGATGTCCGAGCGCAGCGCCCCCATCTCGCGTTCGATGCTGAGCATCTCCTCGACCTTCGTGGCGCGGCGCATCAGTTCTGTATAGCGCCCTTCGAGTTCTTTTTTGGTTTTGAGGCGGGCCTGGATATCGACGAACTGCTCGGTGACATCCTGCACGTCGACGCTGCGGCGCTCGACGCGCCAGGCGCTGCGGGACACGTCGGCAAAGAGCGTGTCGAATCCTGTCGCGGGTACGCGCACGACGATATTGTATTGCATCCTGTCGTCATACGCGTAGGAATTGTCCGTCGAAACGTACCCCCCGGCGGCCTTCACGGCGGCCAGGATGGCGGCGCGGGTTTTGGCCGCATCGCGCGTTTCGAACATGATGCCGCCTTCGCGGATCAGCTTGCGGGGCATGGCGGCAGCCGCCACATCGACCGGGGCCCGGGATTCCGCATCATCCGACACTTCAAGCGCCTCTTCGACGGCCATCGCTTTATAATCGCCGCCTCCGGCCGGGCCCATCAGGCGAAGCGCCCCGTCATCGTGGCTGCACGAAACGGCCGCCAGGGCCAGGCAACACAGGATCAGTCTTGTTTTCATATCTTTACACAGTTAAGCCATTTTATCTTCACGGGTTCGATTTCCCGCCGCTTCCGGTGTCGTTACTATTCACATCCCGCCAGGCGCGTGCCGCGGGATGCGGCAGTCGCCTGCGGCAACTGCGCCCTTGCCATACCCGTGAGCATCGGCGGGTTCTTCCTTCTCTGGATGCAAACATAAGGGAAATTCCATAAAACACGCACAAATTCCACAAAACCATCGGGAGGGAACCCACTTTCGGAGCGCCTTGGGCCGCAGTCCGCAAATCTCCCGCGGGCAGGAAAGCGCCCTCAGCCCGCATAGCGCCGCCAGGCGAAAAAGCCCTCCGCAACGGATGGCCGCGGGCGGGCAGCCTTGCCGCGGCAAGGCCGATATATGCCTCCGGGGGCGAAATCGCGCCCGGAGCCTTGCGGACCACAGGTCGCAAATCCTCCCGCGGCAGGAATCGCCGAACGGCATTACTGCGGAATGAAAACGTAGGTGATCGTGCCGTGGTGTTTGTCGGGGGCGCTGCCGTCGACGTTGAAGCGCGACCCGAGGGCCGCCTCGACCGCCGTTTCGCGCATACAGCCGTCCACCGACGACGACTCTTCCGTCACCGTGGCCGACGTGACCCTGCCGTTGCGGTTGACGACGATCGCCACCACCAGCTCTCCCCCGCCCCGGCAACGGTAGGCCGGGATAACCAGGTGGCTGGAGTAGCGTATAGGGTTTTTCAATGAAAACGATACGGTCACCTTGCCCTGCGAGCGGGTGTCGCCCGAGGCTATGGCTCCGGCGGGCGGTACGCTTTTATCGCGGTTGCGGCCCTCGGCGATGGCGCGTTCCTGGCGCAGCCCCTCCTCGTAGGCGCGGCGGTTGGCTTCGGCCCGCCCCATCACGGCATCCGCATCGCCGTACAGTTCGCTGGTCTTCGTGCCGCGGTCGTCGCGCACCCCGGCGTTAAGTTGCGAGGAAACGCCCCCGGAGGCGTTCTCGTTCGACACCCGGTTGCGGATCTGCGAAAAATCGTCGCCCTGCTCCACGATCTTTTTCTCTGCTTTTTGCTGTTCCTGCTGCCGGAGGATCTGTTCGAGCACCGCCTCGTCCTGCACGTCGATGTAGAACCCCTGCACCGGGGCATCACCGTTGAGTACGATTTTTGCAGTCATGAACACGATCCCTGCCACAAGGTAGGCGATCACGGTCACACACAGCCCCACACGGTGGTCGTACGCCCATGTGCCGGGATCTTTCGGGCGGCCCTGGAACGGCAGTACGATCTTCGGGGGGGCGTTCTGCGGGGCTGTATCTTTGGATGGCGTCAAAACAGTCATAGTTTAGTGCAAAAGTACTATATTCTTTACGAAAAATTAATACCTTTGCGGTCAAAACAGGAATTTTACAATGGATTGCAGGCAAAACACGCTTAAAGCTCCCGTCATTTTTAAAGGCAAGGGACTCCACACGGGGCTCAACGTAACGATGAAGGTCAACCCGGCCGAAGCCGGCACGGGGATCGTGTTCAGGAGGGTCGACCTCGAAGGCCAGCCCACCGTGGAGGCGTTGGGCGACTACGTGACCGACACGGCCCGTGGCACGACCATCGTCAGGGACGGCGTGCGTATCAGCACCATCGAACATATCATGGCCGCGCTGTGGACCAGCGGGGTGGACAACGCGCTGATCGAGATCGACGCCCCCGAGGTGCCCATCATGGACGGCTCGGCCCGCGAATATGCCGCACGCATCGCCGAAACGGGCCTCGAAGCCCAGGACGCCGAGCGCGTGTTCTATGAAGTTTCGGAAAAGACCACCTACTCGATCCCCGACAAGGGCGTCGAGATCACCATCTGGCCCGACCAGGAGTACAGCGTGTCGGTGCACATCGATTACAATTCCAAAGTCCTGGGCTGCCAGTACGCCACGTTCGGTCCCGGCGACGACTTCGCCGCGCAGATCGCCCCGTGCCGCACGTTCGTGTTCCTGCACGAGCTGGAGCCGCTGCTCAACGCCAACCTGATCAAGGGCGGCGACCTGGACAACGCCATCGTGATCGTCGAAAACCCCGCGGTCAACGGCGAGATCGAACGCCTGGCCAAAGTATTCGACAAGAGCGACATCAAGGTCAACGAACGAGGTTACCTCAATAATCTCGAACTGCGCTTCGTCAACGAGGCGGCACGCCACAAGCTGCTCGACGTGCTGGGCGACCTGGCGCTGCTGGGCGTGCGGATCAAAGGCCGTGTGACGGCCACCCGTCCCGGCCATTTCGCCAACACCGAAACGGTGAAGATGCTCAAAAAACTCATGAAGCGCGATACGGGGCGTCCCCGCCACAAATACGATCCGCTGGCCACGCCCGTCTACGACATCAACCAGATCAAGGGCCTGCTGCCCCACCGCCCGCCGTTCCTGCTGGTGGACCGCATCTTCCAGATCAGCGACGACAGCGTGGCCGGCATCAAGAACGTCACGATGAACGAAGCGTTCTTCGTGGGCCACTTCCCCGAGGAACCGGTCATGCCGGGCGTGCTGATCGTCGAGGCGATGGCCCAGTGCGGCGGCATCCTGGCGCTGCATAACATCCCCGACCCCGAGAATTATTCGACCTACTTCATGAAGATCGACGGGGTGAAGTTCAAACGCAAGGTCGTGCCCGGCGACACGCTCCAGTTCGAGCTGTGCCTGCTGGAACCGATCCGCCGCGGCATCGTGCTGATGGAGGCCAAGGCCTTCGTGGCCGGCCAGCTCGCCACCGAAGCCGTGCTGATGGCCCAGGTGGCCAGGAACAAAGCATAATCCAGGCCCCCGAACCGCATCTAACGAAAACCTACCACCATGATAAGTAACCTGGCATACATCCATCCCGACGCGCAACTGGGCGCCAATGTGACCGTCGAACCGTTCGCCTACGTCGCCGGCGACGTGCAGGTCGGCGACGATTGCTGGATCGGTCCCCATGCGACGATCCTCGAAGGTTCGCGCCTGGGCAAGGGCTGCAAGGTGCATCCGGGCGCGGTCATCGGCGGCGTCCCGCAGGACCTGAAGTTCAAGGGCGAATACACCACCGTCGAGATCGGCGAGTACACCACAGTCCGCGAATGCGCGACCGTCAACCGCGGCACCGCCGCACGCGGCGTGACCAAAGTAGGCCACCATACGCTGATCATGTCCTACGCCCATGTGGGCCACGACTGCGAGGTGGGCAACTACTGCGTGATCGTCAGTTCGGTGCTGCTGGCGGGCGAGGTCGAGGTGGGCGACTGGGCGATCATCGGGGGCAATTCGGCCGTGCACCAGTTCGTGCGGATCGGCGAACACGCCATGATCAGTGGCGGTTCGCTTGTGGGCAAGGACGTGCCGCCCTATGTGAAGGCCGCGCATAACCCGCTGTCGTTCGTGGGTGCGAATTTCATCGGCCTGCGCCGCCGCGGGTTCACCTCGGAGCAAGTGGGCCAGATCCAGGACACTTTCCGCATCATTTTCCAGAACGGCTACGGCTACGGCAAGGCGTGCGACATGGTGATGGAGCAGGTCCCGGCCAGCCCGGAGCGCGACCTGATCGTCGAATTCATCCGCGCCTCGAAGCGGGGCATCCTGAAACCCTACAACGCCTCGAAAGAGGGCGAAGAACTGGATTAGGCATATCGGCCTACCGCCCTTCATTCGCAATCGCATGAAATACCACAGAGTCCCGCCGGAGCGTTCCGGCGGGATTTTTTATAACAACAGCCGGGGGCTTGGCAAAGTGTGGTATGTTGATCACAACATATTTGGTTTTCCCGATTCGATGTGATTTTTTTGTCACAAATCGATCCTTTACCATGATGGCGAACAAATCGAAATCGGACAATAAACAACCCCGCAGCAAGCTACGAGGTATTGTAAAGGCTGCGATTGCCCCAGGCAATCGCCATCTCCCGCGGCTCGAAATCTCCGATTTCGCCCACCCCCAGTCGCGGGAGATGGCGAGAGGATCGCCGCAACCGACGCTGCGAGCAAGGGCAGAGGTCGCTTGCGAACTATGACGAGCCGCGAGGAGGAAACCCATGCATCGCATGGGTAACCAAACCGACGCTGCGAGCGAGAGCAGAGGTCGCTTGCGAACTTTGCCGAGCCGCGAGGAGGAAACCCATGCATCGCATGGGTAACCAAACCGAC
>JAVBNK010000165.1:0-11054 GCA_031551595.1 Rikenellaceae bacterium
TGCAGGAAGGTGAGTTGCTGCTGCGCCTCGGTACTCTTGGCCTTCGAGATGAGCGGCATCAGGTTCGGCAGCGCGATCAGCACCAGGATACCTATAATCACAAGCACCACCAGCAATTCGGCCAGCGAGAATGCGGGGAGCTTTTTATTGCAAACCCTTGGAATCGGATAGTTTACCATGCGTCAGGCCCTAAATTTTTCTACGATCGGAAAAAAGATTTATTCATTAACAAATTTACTGAAAACCACCTTATTAAGGCCAAAAAACACGATGCAAAAACATTAACTGCAGGTCACGTAATCCACTATCGGTCAATGCGCATCGGAAATGAAAGCTTAACCGCCGCAAACACCCCTTTTGACACCACCGGAAAGAGCGTAAATTTATTACCCCCACAGCACCATAAGCCCTGTCGCCGTCCGTCAGTCCCACACACAGGGATGATGTATTAATAATTAGATATTTATGAGAAAAAAGGTTACCTGCAAACTGAGAAAGGATATCGAAGAATTACTGGGGGGAGAGGACTGCGACCCGACGCGGTTGAAGTTTACGGCAGACAACCGGCTTGCGCTCATCCTCGATATTACGGAACTCGTGCACACCTACGATTATAACGCAGCCAAACTAAAGCATTCCCTGCATGACAAACTCCGGATCGAAAACCTCAGGAAGGAGCGGATCGTCGATTTCGAGCATTATGACGCCCTGCTACGGGAACAGGGAGTCAGCCTGACCAAAATGGAAGCCGAACTGAGTTGTTTGATTTATAACGGGTTCAGCATGCCGCTTTTAAGGATGGTCTACGGGCATGGGAACAATGACACCATTTACGTCCTCGCCAGCCGGATCAAGGACAAGATCGCCAGGCAGGTCGATGCGCAGGCCGACGCCGTCAAATAACGGCCCGGATGGCGTTGGATATTGACCGTGATACGTTATATTTGCATATATCCGGTACAGCCCTGACGCATATACCTGTTTCGAAGCGGGTGTGGTGATGTAAATGCAATATCCCGGTATGTTTTTTGCTGCACCGGGGCTGGTTGTCCGACCAGGGACGCATTTATTGACCAACATGGCATTGCCGCAGCACACACCATTATGGAAACGCCTCTTGCCGATACACGTTTCACCGGGACATGGCGGTCCGTCGAATACCATGTCAATTCCCCCGAAGGCTGGCGTTTATACGAGCGTTGCACGGCGGACGAGGTGAAGCTATGGACGGTCATGCCGGACGGCCAGGTCGTCGAACGGCCTGAAACAGACCCTTCATGCATTGCTGCGGGGCATTTGAATCCTCAAACGTCGGAACTGGTCGTCCGCCATAAGGCGACGCCCTGCTGGCCGGGAAGCCTCGACCGGAGGTTCCGGGTGCAGGCCGTATCGGATGATGAACTCTGGTTTTATGGCCTGGAAGACGTGGCCCGCGAGCCCGACGATTACCACTACCGGCTGAAGGTCGTCAGGGTCTAATGCTGCCCGTCGCCCTGCCGGCCCCCGGCCCGCAGTCGGTTGCGGATGCGTTCCAGGCCGCAGCGGGCGAGGGGGGTGTGGCCGAAGCGGCGGTCGAATTCCCCGGGGGTGAGCGCTTGCCAGAAGGCAGCGTCCATCGCAGCCGGGTCGGCCAGGGGAGCAAGTCCGGGAAACGCGGCGGGCAGAGTGCAGGCGTTGTGCGGGCAGGCCGACTGGCAGGCGTCGCAGCCGAAAACCCATCCGTGCAGGTCGGCCGAAACCATATCGCCATAGGTGGGATCGGGCCTGCCGCCGTCGTCCGTACGTATTTTTTCAATGGTCAGGCGCGAGATGCAACGGCGGGTGTCGACCACGCGCGGAGCGACCAACGCACCCGGCGGACAGGCATCCAGGCAACGTGTGCAGGCGCCGCACCGTTCGCCGTCGAACGGCGCGTCGTAACGGTCGGCGGGGGCGTCGGCGACGATCTCGCCCAACAGCACGAACGACCCGTAGCCGGGCGTGACCAACAATGAATTCTTTCCGATCCACCCCAGTCCCGCCTCGACCGCCCATGCCTTTTCCAGGATGGGCGCGGTGTCGGCGAAACAACGTGCCCGCAATCCCGGCACATCTTCCGCAAGCGAGCGCAGCATATCCCCGAGCATACCCTTGACCACGGCATGGTAGTCGGGCGCGAAGGCATAGGAGGCGATGCGAGGGATGCCGGCGGCAGCAGCGCGTTCCACGGCCAGGTGCATCCCGTGGTTGTAGCTCACGGCGCACACGATGACGGTCTGCGCACCCCCGACGAGCGCCGCCGGGTCGAGCCTCACCCCGCGGTTGCGCAGCATGTACTCCATCCCGCCGTGATATCCCCGGCCGATCCATCGTTCCAAGCGCGGGGCCTGTTCGGCCATGACGCGGCTGCGGGCCACCCCGCACAGGTCGAAACCCGCGCGTGAGGCATATTCTTTGATGTTCCCATAGCAGAGCATGGATGGGAGGTTTACCGGCGGAAGCGCCACAATTTCTTCCAAAAGTAATATATAAATCATAAATAGGATTACATTTGCGGCAGGAACATGCACGACGATGGAATTTAAGACACTCCGGGAATTATACCTCCACAGCATCCGCACGTACGGCGACCGTCCGGCGTTTTCGATGTTCGGGGGCGAGGCGCTCACCTACCGGCAATTCGGCGCCCATGTGGACACCGTACGCAACCTGCTCCTGGGGGCGGGCCTGCGCGGCGGCGACAAGGTGGCGCTGCTGAGCAGCAATATGCCCAACTGGGGCGCCGCTTATTTCGCAGCCGTTATTTCAGGAATGACCATCGTGCCGGTCCTGCCCGATTTTTCGGGACCGGAGCTCGACATGATCCTGCGCCACAGCGAAGCGCGCGCGCTGGTCGTATCCGACCGCCTGTTCTCAAAAATATCGCCGGGGGTCGTCAAATCGATGAACATCGTGATCCGCAGCAAAAACCTCGGGGTGATCGCCCAGGAGAATTTTTCACCCGGCCGGGCCGCCGAACCGCAGCCGGAAGACGTGGCCGCCATCATCTACACCTCGGGCACCACGTCCGAGCCCAAAGGGGTGATGCTGTCGCACTACAACCTGTGCATCCAGTTGGAAATGGTGCTGGGCATCCAGCAGATCGAGCCGTGGGACGTGTTCTTGTCGATCCTGCCGCTGTCGCACACCTACGAGTGCTCGTTCGGAATGCTGCTGCCCTTCCGCCAGGGAGCGTCGGTGGTCTACACGGACCGCCCGCCGACGGCCTCGTCGCTCATCCCGGCCATGCAGCAGGTGCGCCCTACGACCATCCTGAGCGTACCCCTGGTCATCGAAAAGATCTACAAAAGCCGGGTCGTCGCCCGTTTTTCGGGCAATGCACTGATGCGCAGCATCTATAAATTCCCGCCCGTGCGGAAACTGATCCACAGCCTTGCCGGCCGTAAACTCAGGCAGGCCTTCGGGGGCCGGGTGCGCTTCTTCGGCATCGGCGGCGCCAAACTCGATCCCGCAGCCGAGCGGTTCCTGCTGGAGGGGCATTTCCCCTACGCGATCGGCTACGGCCTTACGGAAACCGCACCCCTGATCGCAGGGGCGGGCGTGGGCAAAGTGCGCCTGCAATCGACCGGCCCGGCCATGAAGGGGGTGAGCGTGCGCCTCGAAAACGTCAATCCGGCCACCGGCGAAGGCGAGATCGTCGTCAAAAGCCCGTCGACCATGATCGGCTACTATAAGAATCCGGCGGCCACGAAAGAGGTGTTCACCCCCGACGGCTGGCTGCGCACGAAGGACCTCGGGTCGATGGACCGGGACGATTATATCTATATCAAAGGCCGCCTGAACAACATGATCGTCGGCCCTAGCGGCGAAAACATCTATCCCGAAGAGATCGAGAGCGTGATCAACAGCCACGTTCTGGTGGCCGATTCGGTGGTGCGGCAGGAAAAGGGACGGCTGGTGGCGATGGTGCATTTCGACCGCGAGCAGCTCGAACACAAGTACCGACAGTTCAGGGAAGGGATGGGTTATAAGATGGACGAGATCAAGTCCGAGCTGATGCACTACGTCAATTCGAAGGTGAGCAAGTTTTCGCACATCTCCACGGTCGAAGAGCAGGCCTCCGGGTTCGAGAAGACCCCGACCCACAAGATCAAGCGCTTCAAGTACACTAAAAAAACGTGAATTCCGCTTAAGGCGCAGGGGTTCCGCCGGGTTAATGGTTTGTAAGGCCACCGGCAAGCCCTCCTCCTGACAGGAAGAGGTTCCGATCCTCGAAAACGGTTTCTTCAGAAGCCGTTGACGTGAAGCAGGGATAAGGAATCCGCAATAATGGCCCGATCATAAAACAACCGTATAAATTCCTTATCCGGAGTTCACGTTAAAACATCGTAAGCGCCGAGAGGTTCACCGCCACGGCCGCCATCGCCAACCCCGCGAACAGCAGTGCGGGGACCAAGCCCTTGTTGCGCACGAAGTAGACCGGGGCGACCATCGAAAATCCTGCGGCCAGCAGCGGATACATCATCGCATTGCGGCACGGCAGGGCGTAGACTGTGAGCGCTACTGCGGTCATACAGAGGAAATAAGCAATGATCCTTGCCGGGCGGGTGCGCATCGAGCGGGCCATGCCCAGGTAGGTGCCCGTCGAAAGAAAGAACACCAGCGTCATCAGGCACAGCACTACCGTCTGCCCGATCCCGATCCCGAGCGGGGCATACGGCTGTCCGAAGCCGAGGTAATCCATGACCTGCCGCGGAGCGTCGGTGAATTCGCCCCCTGCGAGCCAATCGATATAGGAATATGCCGCCAGCGGCATGAGCAGTCCCACCAGGCACGCCACCCCTTCGCGCCACAAGCGGCGGTAGAGGAGCATCGCCACGGGCACACCCGTCCACAACACCAGTGCCGGGGGGTAGAACAGCGGCATCAGGCCCAGCCCGATCCCTGCGCGGAACATCAAGTCGAACGAAGGCGCACGCCGGAAGCTCGCCGCCAGGTGGGCCGAGCTGCCCGTGAAGAGGAACACCGCGATCAGCCCGTTGACATTCCCCGGGGTGACGAACACGCCGCAGGCCGCGGTCACGAAGAAGGTGATCGGCAGGAACGAGCGGTTCACGTAGAGCATGTTACGGGTCGAAATACGCGTGATATGCAGTGCGGTCACCACGGCGAGCAACCCTCCTGCGGCCCATGCCAGCCAGGGCGACCCTGCGGCCATGCGCGTGACCATGCCGCCCAGCAGCACGTCGCCGGGCAACGCCGCTTCGACCTCATAGGGCGCCGCCACACCCCGCAGCCAGAACAGCCCCCCCAGCACGGCGAAAAGCAGCAGGGAGAACGAAAGCGATTGGCGTGCGACGTCGGTTTGCATGGTTGCGGTTTTGGTAACTTATCCGGCGTATATCTTAAATCGGTCGTAAAATATGTCGGCTTTCTACCGTCACTTTTTTCGCCTGACGGCGACCTGCTTTTTGTCATCGCACAAAAAGCAGGCAAAAAAGCTATGGCCCGTCGAATTCGCTGAAATTGTTTGTCCTGCGGCTAAAACGCGAAACTCCTCCTTCATAGCCGCCCTTTAGGCGTCTAACGTTCGTCAGACAGTTCGCGTTTTTTAACGCCTCCGGCCCGCACAATTCCCGGGCGCGAATTCTCCAAGGACCAAGCTGCCGGCAGACAAGGCCGTCGGTAGAAAGCCAACGTATTATTTCAACTCTTCCAATTATTTATTTCCGGCCGCCGCCGTAGCACGGCGGGTCCGTACGGTTTTACATCAGGTCTTTGCCGATATCCTTACGGTAGCCCATCCCCTCGAAACGGAGCCCTTCGAGGGTGCGGTAGCTGCGGTCGAGGGCGTCCTGCAACGTGTCGCCCAGCGAGGTGACCGCCAGCACGCGCCCGCCCGAGGTGAGCGTCCTGCCGGCTTTGGCCACCGTGCCCGCATGGAAAACGGTGCTCCGGCGCACTTCGTCCAGCCCCGTAACGTCAAAGCCCTTTTCGTAGCTGCCCGGATAGCCCGCCGATACGGCCACCACGGTCACGGCGCACTGCGGCGTGACCATCAACTCATACTTGTCCAGCGAGCCGTGGGCGATCCCGGCGAAAAGTTCGAGCAGGTCGGATTCGATGCGCGGCAGTACCACCTCAGTTTCGGGGTCGCCCATGCGCACGTTGTACTCCACCACGCGAGGATCGCCGCCGTCGTTCATCAGGCCGATGAAGATAAAGCCCTTATAATCGATTTTCTCCTCTTTCAGGCCGCGCACCGTAGGTTCGATGATGCGCTGGGCGACACGCTGCATGAACGCCTCGTCGGCGAACGGCGGAGGCGACACCGCACCCATGCCGCCCGTATTGAGGCCCGTATCCCCCTCGCCCGCACGCTTATAGTCCTTCGCCACGGGCAGCACGCGGTAGTTGGTGCCGTCCGTCGCCACAAACACCGAACATTCGATGCCGTGCATGAACTCCTCGACCACGACCGTATCGCCCGCCGCGCCGAACTTGCCGTCCAGCATGGCCGCCAACTCACGCCGCGCCTCCTCCAAATCATTAATGATCAGAACGCCTTTACCCGCCGCCAGACCGTCGGCCTTGAGTACGTAAGGTGCGGCCAGCGTTTCGAGGAACGCCTGTCCGCCGGCAAGGGTTTCGGCCGTAAAGCTGCGGTAGCGGGCCGTCGGGATGTTGTGGCGGGCCATGAAAGCCTTGGCGAAATCCTTGCTCCCTTCGAGGCGTGCGCCCGCCATCGAGGGGCCGATCACCGGCACGTGGCGGATCTCGCCGTCCTCCTGGAAGAAGTCGTAGATACCTTTCACCAAAGGTTCCTCCGGCCCCACGACCACGAGGTTTATGTTGTTGTTGGTCACGAATTGCTTTACCGCGCCGAAGTGGACGGGATTGACCTCGACGTTGGTGCCGCACCGGGCGGTGCCTGCATTGCCGGGGGCGATGAACAGCTGTCCGAGCCTGGGGCTGCGGGCGATGGCTGCGGCGAAGGCGTGTTCGCGGCCGCCGCTGCCGAGAAGTAATACATTGACCTTTTCGGGTAATCTCATTGTTTTGCGTTTCAGTTTTTTAAAAACGGGGTCAGTATGGAATTGAGTTTTTCGTGTTCGACCAGGAAGCCGTCATGGCCGAATTCCGAATCCAGCACGCACATTTCGGCGTCCGGAATATGTTCGTAAAGAAAGGTTTGGTCTTCCGGCGGGAAGATAATGTCCGAGGTGATGCCCACGACCAGCACGGGAACGGGGATCGATGCCAGCGCAGCCTCCACGCCCCCGCGTCCGCGTCCCACGTCGTGCGAGTCGAACGCCTGCGAGATGCGGTAATAGGAATAGGCATTGAACCGCCGCGCGAGTTTCTCCCCCTGGTAACGTTGATAGGACGCCGCGCGGAAACCTTCCAATTTTTCCTGCCCGTCGGTTTCCTGTTGGGTGGCGTTATAGGTCGTCCAGCCGCGGTAACTCAGCAGCCCGATCGAACGGGCGCACTTCATCCCCTCCTTGCCCGCGTCGGGATCGCGGCGCCCGAACGTAGCGTCGGCTTCGATGGCCATGCGCTGCGACTCGTTGACCGCGATGGCCCAGGGTTGCGCACGCGCCGAAGTGGCGATCAGCACCAGCCGTTCGGCAAATCCGGGACGCAGCAACGCCATTTCCATGGCCTGGAACCCGCCGATGGACGATCCCATCAGCGCCCGGCAGCGCCCGATGCCCAGGTGGTCGGCCAGCAGCAGGTGCGCGCGGGCCATGTCGCGGATCGTCACGAAAGGGAAATCGCCGTACCACGGCTCGCCCGTCGCGGGATTGGCCGACAACGGCCCCGTGGTGCCGTAATGCGAACCTACGATATTGGCGCAGACCGTAAACCAGCAGCCGGGGTCGAGGAATTTATCCTGCTCGACCGAATGGGGCCACCAGTCGGCCACTTCGGAGTTGGCCGTCAGGGCGTGGCACACCCACAGGGCGTTATCACCCCTCCACGTCCCGTAGGTATGGTAGGCGATGGTCAGCCCGGGCAAAACGCCCCCGGCCTCCAACTCGAAAGGCCGGTCGTATGTGAAGTATTGCGGTGACATCTTTATTCTCTATATATCACATCCCGCGGCTGCGGGGGCGAAATCAAAGATTTCGGGCCGCGGGATGTTGAAATGCATGCGGCATTTCGGGGTTGTCATTCTTACATAGCACCAAAAGCGCGCGTAAAATCTTCTTTAAGGTCGTCGATATGCTCGATGCCCGCCGAAATGCGGAGCGTCGCAGGCTCGATGCCCGCCGCACGCAGCGCTTCGGGGCCGAGTTGCTGGTGGGTGGTGGCCGAGGGCTGGATGATCAGGGTGCGCGTGTCGCCCACGTTGGCCAGGTGCGACACCAGCCGCAACGCCTCCACGAACCTCACCCCCTGCTCTTTCGTCCCCTTCAGCACCACCGAAAGCACGCATCCGAAACCGTGTTGCAAATACCGCATGGCCTCCCGGTGCCACGGGTGCGATTCCAGGCCGGGATAGCTGACGCTCTCCACCTGGGGGTGCGCCGCGAACCAGCGGGCCAACGCCATCGCATTCTGTGCCTCGCGCTCGACCCTCAACGAGAGGGTTTCCGCCCCCTGCAACAGCAGGAACGAGTTCATCGGCGAGATGCAGGGCCCCATGTCGCGCATCGCCTCCACACGGCAACGCACCACGAAAGCCGCCGCACCGAACCTCTCCCACAGGTTCATGCCGTGGTAGCTGGCCGACGGGCCTGCGATCAGCGGGAATTTGCCGTTGCCCCAGTCGAAACGCCCGGCGTCGACGATAACGCCCCCCATCGAATTGCCGTGTCCGCCGATCCATTTGGTGGCCGACTCCACGAGGATGTCCGCACCGTGGTCGATCGGACGGCAGAGGTAGCCCGCCGCCCCGAACGTATTATCCACCACGAGCGGTATGCCATGCCTGTGGGCGAGCTCCGCCAGCGCCCCGAAATCGGGCACCGCAAAGTTCGAATTGCCGATGCTCTCGACATAGATGGCTTTGGTATTCCCGTCGATAAGGGCCTCCATCGCCGCCGGATCGAGCGAAGGGGCCATGCGGCACCCGATCCCGAAATTGGCGAGCGTGGTATTGAACATCGTGTAGGTGCCGCCGTAGAGGTAGGGGCTGGAGATGAAATTGTCGCCCTGGCGGCACAACGAGGTCATCACCAGCAATTCGGCCGAGTGCCCCGACGCCGTAGCCAACGCCGCCACGCCTCCTTCGAGGGCCGCGATGCGCCGTTCGAACACGTCCGTCGTCGGATTCTGCAGGCGGGTATAGATATTCCCGGCCTCCTCCAACGCGAAAAGGCGCGCACCGTGTCCGGCGCTGCGGAACGTGTAGGCCGTGGTCTGGTACACCGGCACCGCACGCGACCGCGTATCGCCGTCGGGCTCATGCCCTGCATGTACCTGCAAAGTTTCATACCTCATGTTCTCCGATCCCATAATCTTACGCTTGCATATCCTGCAAAGTTACGTATTTTTCATCGATTTTACCTATATATCCTATTTTTGCGCCTTCCTGTGAAAAGGCGCAAAGAAAAATGTCCGGGTAAACGTTTGGGGATATCAGCGGCGGCCGAGGGGATTGACGATCCCCATTTCGAGGTAATCCTTGCGGAGCTGTTCGTCGTTATCACTGATGACGAGGAGTTTGTCGCCGGGAAGCAGGACGGTTTCGGCATCGGGCACAAAATAGCGCTCGCCCTGTTTGACCATGACCACGAGGGTATTGTCGGGCAGTTTCAGGTCGCGCAGCTTATTGCCATGCTCCAGCAATTGCCCGACCACGTCCATCTCCGAAAGGGCCGATTTTATCTTATCCGGCAGGTCGATGTCGAAACCTCTTTCGCGCGGTTCTTCGGAAAGTCCCAGCAGGTTGGCGAACCATCCCACGGTCGAACCCTGTACGAGCAGCGAAATGAGCGTGATGCAGAATACGATATTGAAGAAAACGCCCGAGTGTTCGACCCCGGCGATCATGGGATAGGTGGCGAAGATGATCGGCACGGCCCCGCGAAGCCCCACCCACGAAACGTAGGCGTTGGCTTTCCGGGAGAACTGGCGGAAGGGGATCATGCAGAGGAAAACTACGGCCGGGCGGGCGACGAGGATCATGATCACGGCGATGAGCGCCCCGATCCCGACCACATGCAACAGTTCCGACGGGTTGACCAACAACCCCAGCGTGAGGAACATCACGATCTGGAACAGCCATGTGAACCCGTCGAAAAAGTTGGTCATCGAGCGTTTGTAGAGCATTTTTTTGTTGCCGATCACCAGGCCCGCGATATAGACGGCCAGGTAGCCGTTGCCTTTGGCCAGGTCGGTGATCGAGAAGATGAAGAAGACCCACGCCAGCAGCAGCACCGAGTAGAGCGAATGGTTTTCGAGGTGTATCCGGTTCATCACCCACACGGCCGCGTTGCCCAACAGCCACCCGGCCACGGCGCCCACGCTCATCTGGATCAGGAACATCTGCATCGCGCTCCAGAAGCTGAACCCGCCCCAGGTGATCACCTCGATCAGCAGGATCGTGAGCATGTAGGCCATCGGGTCGTTACTTCCGCTTTCCAGCTCAAGCAGGGGACGGAGCTGGTATTTGAGGTCTTTTTTCTTCGACCGCAGGATGGCGAACACCGAGGCCGAGTCGGTCGACGACATGACCGCCGCAAGGAGCATGGATTCCGCAAGGGATAATTTAAAGAAACCGTCGAAGAGCAACGATAGGCCGTAGATGAATCCCCCGGTGACGGCCATCATCAGCACCACGCCCAACGTGGCCAGGGTGATGCCCGGCCCGAGCACCGGGCGTATTTCGGCGAATTTGGTATCCATACCGCCCGAAAAAAGGATGATGCTCAGGGCGACCATGCCGATGAACTGCGCGGTCTGGGGGCTGTTGAACTGGATCCCCACGCCGTCGCTGCCGAACAGCATCCCCACGCCCAGGAACAGCACCAGCGCGGGCACACCGAAACGAAAACCCGCTTTGCTGGCGAAGACGCTCGCAAACAGCAGGGTCGAACCTATAAGTAGAAAATTGCCTGTATCGA
>JAVBNK010000069.1:0-4023 GCA_031551595.1 Rikenellaceae bacterium
TTTCAATATGCCAATAATCAATAATGTAGCTTATAGCTGGTCGATGATTACCCTCTCCTCGACTGCGCTGGGCATTGACGAGGGAAGTACTGTTCTGGAAGGCGTTTCCGGCATCAAGTGGAGCAAGAAGAGGAAAATCGAGTCCAATTACGGGCTTGGTGGGAAACCTGTCTCGCGAGGCTTCGGAAATATCTCCTATTCGGCCTCGATCACGATGGACTACGCCACCCAGCAGCTACTCCGCTCCATTTACGGTTCGCTGATGTCTATCGGCGAATTCGACCTGATCATCAGCTTCGCCAACCCGATGGCGTCGGACGACTGGACGACCACGACGGTCACGCTGAAAGGCTGCATCTTCTCCGAAGACGTCATGGAAAGCCAGCAGGACGATACCAACATCACCCACGAGTTCGACCTGAACCCCTTCGACATCCAGATCGGGGACGGCGATACGATTTAGATTTTTCTTTCTTTTTCATACTAAATTAGTTGCCCGGACCTGCCGTTTTATGACGGCAGGTCTTTCATTTTTTCTTGAAATATTACGAGGATTGTTTCACTATCTTTGTATAAGATAGCCGTAGAAAATCTGTTTGCATTATGTGGTGAACATTTGCCCCTTCTCTCCATCCGTTCCAAACCTGAAGGCGGGTAATGCCCCGTTTTGCTGTATTCTACGGCCGTATTCCGAAAAGAACGAGAACGGGGTTATAAATAAGTGAGTGTGGATTATGAATAAACGGGAATTAATTGCTGCGGCATCGAAAAGGAGCGGTATCAGCCAACAGGAATTGCTGAAAAATTTCGATGCCATTTTTGACACGACAAAAAAGACATTATTCGCGGGGGAATGCGTCCATATAAGGGGCTTTTGCTCCTTCCATGTCAACGTAAGGAAGGGCCGGAAATATTGCAACCCACAAACCAATAAGGTGCAATTCTCGGCCGACAAGCGAATTGTGACTCCCAAGATGAAACCCGGATTTCTGAAGAAGATGAACCAATAGACGCGCCGGATCTTATCCGGCATTTCTTGTTTTTGGCGCTACAAAACATTCCTGCCGCAGGGGACTATTCGATAATGTATATCAACCCCGGAATGTATGGAAGAAAACAAAAACCTGACGCTCAAACAAGAGTCTGAGATCAAAGAGAAGGCGCAAAAGATCAAGGCGGACAAAAACCTGCGGAAAGTCTATCCGATGGTCGTATTCGGCGAAGAGTCCTGCGGAGAGAAAGAGGTGTACACGGCCTATCTGGGCGAGCCTACTTTCCCGCAGTTCAGCAAATTCATGGCCGCATCGAAGAAGGACGAGGTGCAGGCGATGCGTTCGCTGGCCAAAGATTGCTTCATCGACGGGGACAAGGAACTGGTCGATAACGACTCGCTGTTCCTGTTCGGGCTGATGGGACAACTCTCCGAGATCATCCACACCCGCCAGAGTACGTTGGTAAATTTATAGACCGCTGGGAGGTAACGGACGAACAGCGGATTCGTCAGCGGATGCTCTATATCCGGCACTACTTTCCCGGCGTGAACCTCGAAGAGATCACCGATGAGGATTTCGCGATACTCTCCGAAGAAGCCCTGTGGCTGCACCAGCAACTGACGCTGGTGAATTCCGCCAAAGCCATTTTCAACCCCTGATCATTCTTGCGCCCGGCCCCCTCGAACCTTTCGAGGGGGTTTTTATTGCCGCATACCCGCTCTTTTAACACTCATCCCGCCGCAGGGCTATTCTTCTGAAGAAGAATCCGTGCAATGTCCCAGGAACAGAATTACCAGGTAAACTATACCATCAACGTCGAGGCGCCCCCCCAGGGGATGCAAACGCTGCAGTCATTCGCGGAAAGCGTAGCCAGGATCGCCAATTCGAAAGTCAACTTCGGCACCACTGTTTCGAGCCTGAACACGATGATGCAGGAGGTGGACAAGATTTTCCGCACCAAGGACGGCCGGAAACGCGACTATAACTACAACCTGAGCATCGACACCAAGGGTTCAGAAGAGAGGCTGGGCCGGGTCAAGTCGCTGCTGGGGGAGATCAGGGAGATGTCGAAGGGGATTTCCCTGGTCATCAAGGCAGAGAAGCCGGTCAATGCCAAGTCGGTCAGGGCGGAAGCCCAAAAGCTGCTCAATGACAAAAAGAACGCCTCGGCAAGCGTCGAGGGCGTTCATAAAACGCAACAGTCGATCACCCGGTCCATCGGCAGGATCAACTCCGCCCTGGCCCACCTGGAGCGCCAGCGCGAGCTGAACATCAAGACGGACAAGGCCAAAAGACACCTTAACGAAGTGCTCGACCTGCTGCACAGGATCGGCACGGCGAGCCGGGGCATCTCCCTGGGCGTGGCGGGGCCCGGGCGTTCTCGGGTCACGGGTATCGCGCCGCTCCCCGCAGGCACGGCGCAGGCGTCCTCACCCGCCTTCATGCTGCCGTCCAACATGCGGTTCCTGCCCTTTGTGATCGGCGGACCGGGGGCGGCAAAATCCGCCGAACCCCCGGCCGCCAAACCCAGGCGGAAGTCAGAACCGGGCACGACCTCCGACCCCGTGGCGGTGATCCGGGATCGGGTCAGGGCCGAATCGGTTCAGGATACAATATACGGCAACCGCCGCCGGGCGGCCATCAACCGGCTGCAGTATTCGCAGCCGCCCGCCATGCGCAACCTGATGCCTTTCGCCTATATGCTCAACGGCTATATGCTCTACAGCGTCATGCGCTCCCAGATTTTGGAGGCCGTGGAATACGCGAACGTCATGGAGTCGGCGCACAGCATCCTCAAAGTGGCCGACGACGACCTGGCCACCTTCGAGGGGCGCTTCGAGCAGATGGCGCGTAACGTCCGGCAGGTAGGCGTTGAGACCAAATTCACGGCCATCGAGGTGGCCGGAGCGGTGAAGTACCTGGCGATGGCCGGACAGGGGATCGATACGATTAACGAGTCGATACGCCCGATCACCAACCTCGCCCTGATCGGCGACAACGATGTGTCGCAGATCGCCGACCTGACGACCAACATTATGGCGGGCTACAACATCAAGCCCTCCAGCATGCCCGTCGTGGCCGACGTGATCGCCTCGACCATCTCGCGCTCGAACGTGAATATCATCGAAACGGCAGAGTCATTCAAGATGGCTGCAGGTTATCTGAGGATGGCCGGGGTGGACTTCAGTGAGAGTGCAGCGGCCGTCGGCCTGCTCGGGAACATGGGGGTCAAAGGCACGATGGCCGGCACCGCCCTTCGCGCCATGTCCACGCGCTTCGCCAAGCCGACCCGCGAGGCGCAGAAGACGCTCGACCGCCTGGGCGTAAGGTTCACGCATTACGAGGATATCTACGGCAAGCAGGTCGAAAAGCTGCGCTCCCTGGCCGATATTTTCGAAGACCTGGACGCGAGGGGAGCCACCATCGGCGATATGCACGCGATCTTCGGCAAGATCGGCGGCAACGCGGCGATGATGCTCCTGCAGAATTACGGCCAGCTACGCACGCTGACCGCGCAGAACCGGAATTCCCACGGCATCTCGGAGGAACTGGCCAAGGTAAAGCAACAAACCACGAAAGGTCTGTGGTACCAGGTTACCTCGCAGCTCACCGAGTCCTTCATGCAGGGCTACGAAATTATCGAGCCGCAGATCCAGCGGGTGTTGAAGGACTTCCTGGCCAAGTTCAGCGCTCCCGACTTCGCCCGGGGGCTGGCTGCCGTAGCCCGGGTGCTGCTGGATATCTTCTCCACGCTATCGAAACTCGCCGCCTGGGTGACCAAAAACTTCACCTGGATCGAACCCCTTGTCTTCACCGGCCTGGTGGCGACCAAACTCTTCAAGCTGGCCGGGGCGGTCACCAACCTGGGTGTGGCGCTGGGGTTCCTGGGCCGCCAGTCCGTCGCGGCATCCGGCCTGCAAACCCTCTCGTCGTTGTTCGGCGCAGGAGGCATCGGAAAAGTCAGGTTGGGAGCCCTGTCGTTCGCCAACCAAAGGGCGATTGTCGCCGAACTGACATCGTTGGGGATCTC
>JAVBNK010000042.1:0-8891 GCA_031551595.1 Rikenellaceae bacterium
TGAAACCGTCGATCTGCTCCTGGGTCATGCCGTAGCTGCGCAGGGGATTTTTGGAGATCAGCTTGCCCAGCAGCGCGTCGAGCGCCTCGTAGACCTGAGCCGGAGGCGTTCCGAGCAATTCAGCGTAGAGCGCGTCCACCTCGCGGATGATCCCCTCGGGGTTTTTCGCGCGATACAGTTTGAATATCTCGGTGAAGAACTGGTAGTTGGCCTCGCCGTGCGCGACGTGGTAGGTTCCGCCCAGGGGGTAGGAGAGGGCGTGCACCGCGCCCACGCCCGTGTTGCCGAAGGCGATGCCGGCGTAGTTGCTGGCGATGAGCACCTCTTCGAGGCGCTCCAGGCGGTAGTCCGGGCCTTTTTCGGCAATGCCGCGGAACACCTCCACGATGATGCGGATCGCCTCGCGGCAGAAGATCCGCGTATAGGGGTTCGACTTGGGCGACACGTACGATTCGGTGGCGTGGATCAGCGCGTCGATGGCGCTGAAGGCATAGAACTTGAACGGCAGGCCCTTGAGCAATTCGGGGATCAGCACCGCGTCGTCGGCCAGCAGCGCGTCGTCCGCAAGGCCCATCTTCGTGCCGCGCGATTTGAGTTCGGCGATCGACAGGTTGGTCACCTCGCTGCCCGTGCCGCAGGTGGTGGGCACGATGACCAGCTTTTTCTCCTTGATGATGGGGATCTTGCGCTCGAAAGCCTCTGTGACGTCGGTCACGCCCTTCAGGACGAACAGTTTGGCGATGTCGATCACCGTGCCGCCGCCCACAGCCACCACCCGGTCGTACTGCGTCCCGGCCACATCCGAGAGGATGCGGTTCATCATCTCGTCCGAGGGCTCGCCCTGGCCGTATTTTTCCTGCATCACGAACCGGCAGCCCAATCCGAGGCTCTCCATGAAGGGCTTGTACAGGAATTCCTGGGTGATTACCAGGTCGTTGGCGCCCAGGCCGAACTCCCCGGCAAATTCGGCGAACGTGCCGAAGCGGCTCACCGTGGTCTTAAGTTTGAAGAATTGCATATTGTCGTTTTTAATCTTTTCAGGCATTTCCCCTCCTTTTTATTTCACATCCCGCGGCTGCGGGGGTCGGCATCCGGGATGCCGGGCCGCGGGATGTCGCGATTGCCGGGGCAATCGCGCTTTTACGAATCGAACCGTTTATCGAATTCCGCTTCCAGTCCCCCGCGGAAGTCGGGGTGGGCGATCGCGATGAGCGCTTCGGCGCGCTGGCGCAGGGTGCGGCCCTTGAGCTGCGCCACGCCGTACTCCGTCACCACGTAATCCACGTCGTTTCGCGAAGTGGTCACCGCAGCGCCCTCCGAAAGCAAGGGTACGATGCGCGATACGGCGCCTTTCGAGGCCGTCGAAGGCATGGCCATGATCGAGCGGCCGCCTTTCGATACCGACGCGCCGCGCACATAGTCCACCTGGCCGCCGGTGCCGCTGAATTGCTGCAGGCCGATACTCTCTGAATTCACCTGGCCCTGCAGGTCGATCTCGATGCACGAGTTGATCGACACCATGCAATCGTTCTGCCCGATCACCGCCGGGTCGTTCACATAGTCTACCGGGAGCATCTCCACCGCCGGGTTTTTGTCCACGAAATCATACAGTTCACGCGTACCCATCAGGAACGTCGCCACCAGTTTGCCCGGATGCAGCGTCTTGCGGCTGCCGTTGATCACCCCCGAGCGCACCAGCTCCATCGCCCCGTCCGAGAACATCTCGGTGTGGATGCCTAAATCCCGCTTCTCTTTAAGGAACAGCAGCACCGCGTCGGGGATCGCCCCGATGCCGAGTTGCAGCGTGTCGCCGTCGCCCACGAGCGAGGCGCAGTGGCGGCCGATCTCACGCTCGACATCCGTAACGCACGGGCGGGGAATTTCGGGGATCGGGTCGGCGCACGGCACGATGCGGTCGAAACGCGACAGGTGCACCTTGTTCGTCGAGCCGACATAAGGCATATATTCATTGACCTGGGCGATCACGATGCGGGCCTTTTCGACCGCCGCCTTCGTGTAGTCGCACGCCAGGCCCAAACTGCAATACCCTTCGGCATCGGGCAGCGATACGTTCACCGCGGCCACGTCGACCGGCAGCACGTCGCCAAGCAATCCGGGCACATCCTTGAAAAAGCAGGGCAGGAAATCGGCCTTGCCTTCGGCGATCGCCTTCCGCGAGGCGCCGCCCGCAAAGTTCGTCACGTGGCGGAAATGCCCCGCGTTCTCGGGCAGCAGGTAGTCGCCGTAGCCCAACGGCAGCATGTGGTAGACCGTCACGCCGTGGAAACGCTCCTTCCGCTCCACCATCGCACGCATGATCTGCTGCGGATTGGCCGCGGCGTGCGCACAAACCACACAGTCGCCGTCCTGAATGACCGTTACGGCCTCAGCAGCGGTCACGATCCTGTCCTTGTATTGTTCTTTCCAGTTCATCGTATACTATATTTCAAGTCCGCGGCTGCGGGGGGCGCACCTTTGGTGCGAGCCGCGGACTGGGGCATTTCGCCACAGCGAAATGCGTTACAATTTACTTTTTATTGAGCAGGCGCCTGGCCAGGTCGAGCATGCTTTCATCCGTATCGTTCGCCAGATGAACGGCTTTCAACTCATCCCCCAACTCCTCCTTCAGCATCTGCGTAACGATCTCTTCGAGCGTGACCTGCGCCGCGGGGCAAGCCTGGCAAGCCCCTGCGAACGCCACGCGCACCTCGCCGTCACGGGCATCCTTCACATGGATGTCGCCGTCGTGCAGGCGCATCGCGGGACGGATGCGCTCCCCGACGACGCGCTCGACACGTTCGCGAAACCCGCCGGGCATCTTACTTATTGCGGCTTTCGTCCACCTGAGCGATCGCTTTGGCAAGCTGTTTCTTGCCCTCGATGTCGCCCTGGCGTGCGATCATGATGCGTTGCGCCTGGGGCGAACCCGCGCCGTGCATCGACTCGGTGCGGTAACCCACGGCGGCCGTACCCAGCGTGATGTTCTCGATCAGGCGCAGCACACGCATACGGTTCTCGGTGGACACATTAGCCACCCCGCGCAGGTATTTTTCCACGTACGGACCGACGGCTTCGCTGCGGAAATCCTGCTCCGAAGGCATCGTCACCATGATCCCTCCGGCAATGTCCTCCGCCAGGCGTGCGATCTCGTAGGGCATACGCGTCACGTTCTGCTTGCAGACGTTGGCCAGCAGCAGGTTGATCATATAATTCCCGGCGGGCATTTTTTCGCCCTCGGCCGAGCAGGCGATCCCGCACGCATAGAGCGTTTCGTTCAGGTGGGTCATTTCGATCAGCTTATCCTTGACGTGGCTGGCTTTGGCCGCGCCGTTGTAGTCCGCCGCCAGCGCAGCCGCACCGATCAGCACGTCGCCCACACCCACCTTGCAGCCGCCGTACGACTGGCGGTGGTAACCGGCGAAGCGTTCGACCATCATGCCCGCGAATTCATATTCCCTGCACATAAAGATGCGCTCGTTGGGAACGAACACATCGTCGAAGATCACCAGCGCCTCGTGGCCGCCGAAACGGGCGTTGCCCAGGTCGATGTCGGCGCCCGCCTCCATCTTGCGCGTGTCGCACGACTGTCGGCCGTAGATCATCACCACGCCCTCGGCATCCGACGGTACGGCGAACGACACGGCGTAGTCCTTATCCTCCTCCTTCATCGCCACGGTGGGCATGATCAGGTGCTCGTGCGAGTTGACGGCGCCGGTCTGGTGGGCTTGTGCGCCGCGCACCACGATCCCGTCGGGACGCACCTCGACGATGCGCAGGTAGAGGTCGGCGTCGGCCTGCTTCGAGGGCGCCAGGCCGCGGTCGCCTTTCGGGTCGGTCATCGCGCCGTCCACCGTCAGGTCGCCCTCCTGCACGAATTTCAGGTAGTCCACGAAACGCCTGTGGTATTCCGTACCGAGCTTCTTATCCATCTCGTAGGTGGTCGAATAGATCGCGTTAAAGGCGTCCATCCCCACGCAGCGCTGGAAGCAGGCGGCCGTTTTCTGGCCCAGCAGGCGTTGCATCTTGACCTTTTTCACGAGGTCTTCGGTACCCTGGTGCAGGTGGCAGAAGCGGTTGACGGTTTTGCCGGTGAGGTTCGACGTGGCGGTCATCAGGTCCTTGTACTCAGGTTCTTCAGCCAGCTCGTAGGTCATTGCGACGGAGTTCATCGAGGGACGGATCATCGGGTGGTCGACGGGATTTTCCACCAGTTCACCCATCAGGTAAACCTTCAGGTTCAGTTTCCGCAAACTCTCGATGTACTGCTGTTTGGTCATCATGGCGATTATATTTTTAGTTAGTCGTTTTTTGCCTGGAAACCGGCCATATATCACATACCTGCGGCCGATCGGCGGCAAATATAGACAAGTTTTCGATATGTTATTCCGCTAACAGATAATTTGTGTGAAAAAAATAACAACATTATTTATTCAACGCCTGCAACTCATTGTTGCATAGATTTATAATCACATAAACAATTTTACTTGAAATATGAAATAAAAATCCCGGAATCGCATAAAAATTGAAAGCCGATGATTTTTCATCAACTACAGATGCGGAACCAT
Organism: Rikenellaceae bacterium; assembly: GCA_031551595.1. GTDB lineage: Bacteria > Bacteroidota > Bacteroidia > Bacteroidales > Rikenellaceae > JAVBOW01. Next base: position 4,566 of record JAVBNK010000042.1, read on the forward strand.
CGTATATAATACATAAAATCCCGGAAAGCCGGAACCTTCCGGGAATGTCCCGAAAAACCTTTTCCTGCCGCATGAATTCGAAATAACTCCGGGAATTACTATCTTTGGGGTCAAAATACAGACACAAATCCGGAAACTGTTTAAATTTTATGGATCGGAAGAAGATCACGGGCAGTTTCGGGATGACGTCAGCCCCGTTTCCCTCCCGCTTGCACGGCACGGTCCGCAAGCGGTCCCTGCCCGTATTCCGGGCATCGGTTTTCGCGCCGCCCGAAGCGGATGGCGGTCCCTGTGGAACGGGGGCGGCAAGGGGAAAGGGCACGACAACGCTTATGAAATTTTTGATCAATAAAATTTAAACTGTTTCTGAACCATGCTTAAAAGAATCGTCGAATGCGTGCCCAACTTCAGCGAAGGGCGCGACATGTCCGTCATTAAACAGATCACCGACACCATATCCGCCGTCGAGGGCGTCCGCCTGCTGGATGTCGATCCCGGCGCGGCCACCAACCGCACGGTCGTCACCTTCGTGGGCGAGCCCGAGGCCGTCGTCGAAGCCGCTTTCCAGGGCGTGAAACGCGCCGCCGAACTGATCGACATGCGCAACCACAAGGGCGCACACCCCCGCATCGGCGCCACGGACGTGCTGCCGCTGATTCCCGTAGCCGGCATCACCCTCGAGGAGTGCGCCACACTGGCCCGATCGCTCGCCGAGCGCATCTGGACCGAGTTGGGCATCCCGACCTATAACTACGAGGCCGCCGCACGCACCCCCGAACGCAAAAACCTCGCGGTGGTGCGCAACGGCGAGTACGAGGCGTTCCAGAAACGCACGATGATCCCCGCCGAGGCGCCCGATTTCGGCGCAGGGGCGTGGAATGAGCGCGTGGCACGCAGCGGGGCTACCGTCGTGGGCGCACGCGACTTCCTGATCGCCGTCAACTTCAACCTCAACACCACCTCCACACGCCGTGCGAACGCCATCGCCTTCGACGTGCGCGAGAAAGGCCGCCCGCAACGCGAAGGCGGCAAGCCCAACGGCAAGGTGATGAAAAACGAACAAGGTGAAGAAATCTGGATTCCCGGCACGCTCAAAGGCACCAAAGCGATAGGCTGGTACATCGACGAATACGGCATCGCACAGGTGTCGATGAACATCACGGACATCGCCGCCACATCGTTGCACGCCGCTTTCGAAGAGGTCTGCCGTGCGGCCGACGCCCGCGGGGTGCGCGTGACCGGGACGGAGATCGTGGGCCTCGTCCCGCGCAGCGCCATCATCGAAGCCGGGCGCCATTTCCTGCGCAAACAGGAGCGTTCGACCGGCATCGCGCAGGAAGAGATCATCAGGATCGCCGTGCGCAGCATGGGCCTCGACGAACTGGCCCCGTTCAAGCCCGAAGAAAAACTGATCGAGTCGCTGATCGAGGCCGCGGACAATCGGAAACGCCTCATTGACCTGACGTGCAAAGGCTTCGCCGAGGAAACGGCCAGCGAATCGCCCGCACCGGGCGGCGGGTCGATTTCGGCCTATGCCGGTGCGCTGGGCGCGGCCCTCGGCACGATGGTGGCCAACCTCTCGTCGCACAAGACGGGCTGGGACGACCGCTGGGCCGAGTTCTCGGACTGGGCCGACAAGGGTCAGGCCCTCGTGAGCGAACTGCTGATGCTGGTGGATGAGGACACGAACGCCTTCAACGCCATCATGGCCTGCTTCGACATGCCCAAGGACACGGACGAGCAGAAGGCCGCACGCACGGAGGCCATGCAAAAAGCCACGCAATACGCTACGGAAGTGCCCCTGCGCACGATGCAGGTGTCGGAGCGCATCTTCGACCTGGTGGCTGCGATGGCCTCCCAGGGCAATCCCAACTCGGTATCGGATGCGGGCGTGGGTGCGCTGATGGCCCGCTCGGCCGTCATGGGCGCGCTGCTCAACGTAAAGATCAACGCCGCCGGCCTGAAGGACAAGACCGTCGCCACGCGCCTGGTCGCCGAGGCCGAAGCCATCGCCGCACGCGCCGCCACACGCGAACAGGAGGTGATCGATACCGTCAACTCGAAAATAGTATAACCATGCACCTGCCCGAAGGCAGGCGCAATTTTCCGCGGCCCGCACCTTCAGAGGGCAAAATCGCTTACCGAATCTCACAGGATTCAAATCGCAGATTTTCCGAGTGCCGGGAGGCACCCCGCAGCTGCGGAAAATAAATACACAACACGACCATGACACTCAAAGAATTCCAGGACGACATCCGGGGCGGCATACCCGACGTACTGCCCGCGCCGAAGCCTTACGACCCGGCCGCGAACCATGCCCCGAAACGCAAGGACATCCTCACGCCCGACGAGAAAGTGCTCGCCGTCAAAAATGCGCTGCGCTACTTTCCCGCCAGGCACCACGCCGAACTGGCTGCAGAATTCGCCGCAGAATTAAAGACCTGCGGGCGTATTTACATGTACCGCCTGCGCCCGGACTACGAGATGTACGCCCGCCCGATCGGCGACTATCCCGCCCGATCGCAGCAGGCGGCCGCCATCATGGTGATGCTCAACAATAACCTCGACAAAGCCGTCGCGCAGCATCCCCACGAACTGATCACCTACGGCGGCAACGGCGCAGTGTTCCAGAATTGGGCGCAGTACCGCCTGACGATGCAATACCTCTCGGAAATGACCGACGAGCAAACCCTGGTGATGTACTCCGGCCACCCGATGGGGCTGTTCCCCTCGCATAAGGACGCCCCGCGCGTGGTGGTCACCAACGGCATGGTCATTCCCAACTATTCGAAACCCGACGACTGGGAGCGCCTGAACGCCCTCGGGGTGTCGCAGTACGGCCAGATGACCGCCGGGTCGTTCATGTACATCGGCCCGCAGGGCATCGTCCACGGCACCACGATCACCGTGCTGAACTCCGCACGCAAACAGCTCGCCAAGCGCGGCGGTGGCGAAATAAGAGGCATGCTGTTCGTCACCTCGGGGCTGGGCGGCATGTCGGGCGCACAACCCAAGGCGGGCAACATCGCCGGCGTGGTGAGCGTCACGGCCGAGATCAACCCCAAGGCCGTCGCCGTGCGCCACGGGCAAAAATGGGTGGACGAGGTGCATACCTCTTTAGATGAGCTTATCCCCCGCATCCGCAAGGCCCGGGCCGCCAAAGAAACCGTGTCGCTGGCCTATCAGGGCAATGTGGTCGACCTGTGGGAGCGCCTCGCAGCGGAAAACATGGAGGTCGACCTCGGCTCGGACCAGACCTCGCTGCACAACCCCTGGGCCGGCGGCTACTATCCGGCCGGCCTGTCCTACGAGGAATCCAACCGCATGATGGCTGAGCAGCCCGCCGAGTTCAAAAAGCGCGTGCATGAATCGCTGCGCCGCCAGGTTGCGGCCATCAACGCGCTCACCGCACGCGGGATGTACTTCTTCGACTACGGCAACGCCTTCATGCTCGAAGCCTCGCGTGCGGGCGCGGACATTTCGGACGGTCGCGGAGGCTTCCGCTATCCGTCCTACGTGCAGGACATCATGGGCCCGATGTTCTTCGACTACGGGTTCGGCCCGTTCCGCTGGGTCTGCACCTCGGGCAAACCCGAAGACCTCGACGCCACGGACCGCATCGCGCTGGAAGTCCTCGAAGAGATCCGCCGCACGGCCCCCGCAGAGATCCAAAGCCAGCTGGATGACAACATCCACTGGATCCGCCAGGCCAAACAGAACAACCTCGTGGTGGGCTCGCAGGCGCGTATCCTCTACGCCGACAGCGAAGGCCGCACCAGGATCGCGCTGGCCATCAACGAAGCCATCCGCAGCGGCCGGATCAGCGCCCCGGTCGTGCTGGGACGCGACCACCACGACGTGTCGGGCACCGACTCGCCCTACCGCGAAACGTCGAATATCTACGACGGCTCGTCGCTGACGGCAGACATGGCCGTGCAGAACGTGATCGGCGACTCGTTCCGGGGCGCTACGTGGGTGTCGCTGCACAACGGCGGCGGCGTGGGCTGGGGCGAGGTGATCAACGGCGGCTTCGGCATGGTGATCGACGGCTCGGACGACGCCCGCCGGCGCATCAGTTCGATGTTGCTGTGGGATGTCAACAACGGCATCGCGCGACGCAGCTGGGCCCGCAACGACGGCGCGATGTTCGCCATCCGCCGCGAAATGGAGCGTACGCCCGGCCTGAAGGTTACCCTGCCCAACGTCGCCGACGATGAAACGATCAGAAAGGCGTTGAAATAAACATTGAGCCGATACCCGGGCTTTCGGAAAATCGGCATTTTAGAAAACCGTCAACGAAGGCGTTAAGAAGCGACGTCTGTCTAA
>JAVBNK010000126.1:0-10354 GCA_031551595.1 Rikenellaceae bacterium
AAGCACACCTCGCGTTAACGGCTTCAAAGAAGCCGTTTTAGCACTGACAACCCCACCTAAATCCTCCCCTTGCCAAAGGAGGATTTGGTAAACGGCCCTACAGGCCGTTTACTAAAAAGGGTGTGAATTGCTTAAGCGCAACCCACATTAATTATGGCCGGGTTGTATGACGGCCGCAGCCACGGGCGGCAAAGGGGTAACGTTCTGTTTCCGGGGAGGCGGAATAAAAATCCCGGCAGGCATCAATGCCTGCCGGGAAATCGGATATGGGTCTGCTGCTTATGTGTGGACGCAACGGGCCGAATGGCCGGAAGTGCCGTACCGTGCGTCCGTAAATGGATGTAAATTTTTATCCCGGGCGTGGCTTTCCCTAGTGTATTTTCCGTCGCCGTTCCCCGCCTTCTCAGAGCGGCGATGCGGGTTGCGGAGCAACCCGGAAAAGGGAGTTTATTCCCTATTGTTAAACCTATATACTTTAGTGCATGGAGGTTTAATCTCTACGGGTTAAATTCCCCTCCGCTCGCGGCGATCCTCTCCCCATTTCCCGCGGCTGCGGGGTTCTTTATTGTAAGGCAAATGTATATACGATAATTCAGTATGTCGTGCAAGGGGATTATCACAGCGCATACGCCCGGCGGCGGACCTCGGCGCACCACGCGTCGGGACGCTGGCCGTCGGTGAACGCCTGCCACGGGATGGGCTCGCCGATGCGGATGCGGAAACTGCGGCCCTGCTGCCGGAACATCTCGTCCACCAAAAACAACATCTCGATGTTGGCCTTGATCCCTAATCGTTTGCGCAGGCTGGCGATGCGGTAGAACCGGTTGGAGAGTTCCCCCTCGAAGTGTACGGGCACCACGTCGCGACGGTCGGTCACGGCGCGGCGGATGAAATTCGGTTTCCAGGGCAGGTCGGCCACCACGCCGCGGGTGCGGCGCGAGCAGAGTCCCGCCGGGAAGGTCACGACCGGCATTGCCGAGGCGAACGCATCGGTATAACGTTTGGCGTAGGCGGGGTTCTGGCGCCCGTGCTTGTTGATGGGGATGAAGATGGGGTTGAGGGGGGCCACGTTCATCAGCAGGTCGTTGACCACCACCCGCACGTCACCGAACCGTTCGGCGACCCCGACGGCCAGCATCAACCCGTCCAGCCCTCCGAAGGGGTGGTTCGAGGCGAAGATGTAGCGTCCTGCGGGGTCGAGCCGATCCATACCTTCCGCATGATACGTGATCCCCAGGTCGGCCAGCGAGGCCCGGATGAACTCGAGGGTGGGCAGGTGGCCGTAGGCGGCCAGGATACGGTTGAGTTCCTTTTCGTGGACGATGCGCCGCAACCAGGCCACCGCCGGGCGCGGGATGTACCGTGCCAAGGCGGGGGCTTTCTCTCTGAGAACCTGTCCGATGTCTATTTGCATGTCATTTCATTTTCACATCCCGCGGCTGCAAGGGCCGGCATCGGAGATGCCGGGCTGCGGGTAATCGCATTCGATGGCAAAGATAACGAATTTTACCCGGAATCGTCCGGCGTTGCACGGCAAGGCCGTCAGTCCGCGGCCGGCGGAAGATGAACCGGAACCGGGGCGGCGTATTGCCGCTCCTTTGCGCCGGGTGGCGCCAGACCGGCATACGATCAAAAGCATTGCGCTCTCTTTGAAAAACGCGCGAAAAACCATACCTTTATCCCCAAACAGACCAGACGATCCCCAATGAACGAATACCATGTGCCGGTGATGCCGGACGAGTGCATGCAATTGCTTGACGTACAACCTTCCGGTACGTATGCCGACCTTACTTTCGGGGGGGGCGGGCACTCGGCGGCCATTCTCGCGCGGCTGGGACGCAAAGGACGGCTGGCAGGGTTCGACCAGGACGCCGATGCGGCGGTCAACGTACCTGACGATCCGCGATTTATGTTCATTCGCAGCAATTTCAGGTTCATGCGGTCGGGGCTGCGGGCGGCGGGGATCACCGCAGTGGACGGCATACTGGCCGACCTGGGGGTGTCGTCCCACCATTTCGACACGCCCCACCGCGGCTTTTCGTTCCGCTTCGACGCCCCGCTGGACATGCGCATGAACACCGGCGGCGAACTCACCGCGGCCAAAGTGGTGAACGGCTATTCCAATGAAGAATTGCAGCGCCTGCTGCGGGAGTACGGCGAGGTGGAAACACCGTATAAAACAGCCAACTGCCTTGAGCGCGCCCGCGCCGCCGCCCCGGTTGAAACCATCGGACAGTTCATCGAAGCGATCAGACCCTGTACGCCCAGGGCGGACGCCAATAAATATCTTTCAAAGGTTTTCCAGGCCCTGCGCATCGAGGTCAACGGTGAGATGGAAGCCCTGAAAATGGCTTTGGAACAGAGCCTGAAAGTACTCAAACCCGGAGGAAGGCTGGTGGTGATCTCTTACCACTCGCTGGAGGACCGGCTGGTGAAGAACTTCATGCGTGGCGGACGTTTCGACGGCGAGGTGGAGAAGGATTTTTTCGGCCGCGTGCAGACCCCGTTCGAGGCGCTCACCCGCAAGGCTGCGGTGCCGTCCGACGGGGAAATGGAGCGTAATCCACGCTCGCGCAGCGCCAAACTGAGGGCGGCCATAAAATTATAGACAAACTCTGACCGCATGGCCAAGGACACCATCATAGACCCCGAGTGGGAAAAGGAGAACGAGTTGCGCGGCAACTGGGGGACCCGTCCGCGCCCGAGGCGTGAGGAGCCGGAGGATCTCGACCCGTTCGGGGAGAAACCGCAGGATGGGTATGCCATCGGACCCGGGCCTGCCCGCGAGCCGGAGCCGCCGTTCGAGCCTGATCCGCAGCCGGAATCCGTCCGCCGCGACACGGGCCATCCCGGTCCCGAATCCGTCCGCCGCGAAAATGCATCCCGCCCGGAGCCTGAGCCCGACCCTTTCGCACAGCCGGAGGAAGACCGTGTGGCGTCGAAAACGAAAGCCTATATCGGCATGTTGCTTTCGGGCAGCATCCTCACCCGCACCGAAGTACGCCGGTCGTACCCTTACCTTATTTTCGTGGCGTTCCTGATGCTGCTCTACATCTCGAGTGTGTTTCGTATGCAGCAGCTCCACCGCCGCGAGCAGGAGCTCTCGCGTCAGGTCAAGGAACTGCGGGCGATGTCGCTGGAATTGGCCTCGGAACGTATGAACGCCACGCGCCAGAGCCACATCATCAGCGAGCTGGAGGAGCGCGGCATCCCCCTCAAAGAATCGACCGACCCACCCAAGATCATCGCTAAGTAATGGCCGCGGAACGCTCTGAAATAAAACGGGATATCCTTGTTCGCGTACGCTCGCTGTACGTGATCTTCATCCTGATGGGGTTGGCCATCGTGGTGAAGATCCTCTACACGCAGTACGGTCCCGACGGTCCGGCGCTGCGCAAGAAGGCCGACGAGGTGGTCTACACGCGGGTGACGATCCCGGCGCTGCGGGGCGACATCCTGGCCCGCGACGAGCGCATCCTGGCCACGACGATCCCGATGTTCGACGTGCGGATGGATTTCGCCGCCGAGGTGATCGACACCACGATGAAAAACCTGGCACGTGCCGAGGTGCGTGCCCGCGCGAAGGCCGAAAAGGTGGCTGCGCACGGAGATAAGCACATTATCAAGGCGGTGGATGCACGCCTGAAGGTGGAACTGCGCGACCATAAAGCATTGAACGCCCGTGCGGCCCAGATCCTCGACCTGAAATTCGACACGCTGGCGACGCGTTTGTCCGAAATGTTCGGCGACCGCCCGAAACAGACCTATAAACGGCTGCTGCTGGAAATGCGGGCCGACAAAAAACGCAAACGCAACGTCAGGATCAACCCCCACCGCCTGAGTTACAGCGAACTGAAACGTATGATGCAGTTTCCGGTGCTGAACATCAAGCGCCTGGACAACCGGGGCAAATCGGTGATCCTGTACATTCCCGTGCGCGGATGTACCAAGATCGAGGAGGTCAACCTGCGCGAGCATCCCCACGGATCGCTGGCCCTGCGGACGCTGGGTGTGGCGAGGGAGGACAGCGTGGTGCAGGTGATCGACGGCCAGCGGCGCACGGTGGCCGCGCCGAAACTGGGCATCGAGGGGGCGTTCGACCAATACCTGCGCGGAACGGACGGCAATACGCTGATGCAGAGTATTTCGGGTATTGCGGCGGTGCCGGTGTCCGACCCCGATAACCGCGATCCGGTGCATGGGATCGACGTGGTGACCACGCTCGACGTAGAGTTGCAGGACATCGCCGAACGCGCCCTGCGCCGCCAGCTGGAGGAACAGCAGGCCGAATGGGGCACGGTGGTGCTGATGGAGGTGACCACGGGCGAGATCCATGCGCTGTGCAACCTGACGCGCTACCCCGACGGGCGTATCGTGGACGATATGAACTATGCCATCGGGCGCAACATGGAGCCGGGCTCGACCTTCAAGCTCGCCACGCTGATCACCTTGCTGGACGATGCCGGGATGTCGCTCGACGATATGGTTTCGACCGGCGGGAAACGCGCCACGGTAGGCCGTGCGGTCATCGTGGACGACCATGAGGAGAACCATCCCATTTCGCTGCGCCGCGTGTTCGAAGTGTCGTCCAATATCGGCTTCTCGAAGCTCGTCCATGAAAAATACAGCGCCGATCCGGCGCGTTTCGTCGATTACGTCTGCAAGATCGGCCTCGATAAACCGTTGCAGATCCAGATCCCGGGCAGCCTCGCCCCCGTGATCCGCCGTCCGAAGGACCCTTACTGGACCAAGGGCCTCACGCTCGAAAAGATGGCCTACGGCTATTCGTTCGAGATCACCCCGATGCGCACCTTGGCGCTCTACAACGCCGTGGCGAACGGAGGCAAGATGGTCAGCCCTCTGCTGGTCAAAGAATTGCGCCAGTACGGGCAGAGCGTGCGCACGTTCCATTCGCAAACGATCGTCGAGAGCGTCTGCACGCCCGCCACGCTCGGCCATGTGCGGCAGTCGCTTGAAAAGGTGGTCGAGGAGGGTACGGCCCGCGTGCTGGGCAACAAATACTATAAGGTGGCGGCCAAGACGGGTACGGCCCAGGTGGCTTTCCCTCGCAACCAGACCCCCGGCGGCCGCGGCGGATACGTCGACGTGCACGGCGGGCGGCGCTACCTGGCCACGATGGTGGGCTACTTCCCCGCCGACCAACCGCGATACAGCTGCATCGTGGTGATGCAGACCTACTACGGCCGCGGCAATTACCACACCTATTACGGCGCGTCGTTGTCCGGGCCGGTGTTCCGCGCCGTGGCCGACCGCGTCTACGCTTCGCGCACGTCGTGGCATGAGAACGTATCGGAGGGCCGCCGGCCCGGGGTGGCGCCCGTGCCTTTGAAGGGCGGACGCGTGGACGAGATCAAAAAGGTAGCCTCGCGCCTCTCGTTGCCGCTGGCAGGCGGTGTGGAAACGGAGTGGGCGAATGTGGCGGCCGACAGCACCTCGTTGAGCGTCGTTCCGGTGGAGGTCGTGCCCGGACAGGTTCCCCGGGTCACGGGGATGGGTCTCAAGGAGGCGATGTACCTGATGGAGCGGGCGGGCCTGCGCGTGGTGTTCACGGGCCGGGGACGTGTGGTGTCGCAGTCGCTGCCCGCAGGCGCCAAGGCCTCGCAGGGACGGGTCGTAGCCCTGCGGTTGGAGCCTTAATATCTTATTTTTCAAGGGTTAAATACCCTGCCGTGTATAGTGATCGTCCATATCGCATCCCGCGGCCGCCGGGGGTCGGTATCAAAGATGCCGAGCCGCGAAACGTTGCGATTGCCCGCAGGCAATCGCAGCCTTGTGAGTACATCGCAGCAAAGCTGCGATGGGGTAATTAACGTGATTTCGATGAATTCATCGAACGACAAGCGATTGCTTTACCATCGCTTCCCATTGGGCAAGCGAAGCTTGCCAAGCCCTTCCCCGGCAAGGAAGGGTTTGGGTGGGGTTATCGCCACATCGGCGGCTTGTACAGGCAGCTAACGGGTGTCCGACGAATTCGAACGCTATGATCCACAGGAATATATATGATCCGGCAAGTTTGTTTGAATTCGTCGAACACCCGTTAATTATGGAGGGTTAGTTCTTCGGACGTTGGTCTGGCCGAAGCCCGGCGGCCCGCGTCCGCCCGGCGCGGCGCGCTGAATTTCGGGCGAAACCCTTCGCCTGGTTATGTGGGGCAGATGGCCGACCGACGCGGCGGAGCGAGGACAAAAGCCGCTTGCGGACTATGTGTGGGGGTGCGGGGAGGAAACCGAGGCCATGCATGGGTAACTCTCCCGGGTCTTGGGGGGGGACGATCCTCCGCCGGCTACGGGAGCGAACGCCGCAATTGCAGCCTCACTGAGGTCCACGCCTTAGCGTTTCGGCCTGAACGTGCGGAATGTCCAGTAGAACATGTTGAGCAGCAATCCCATCATGAGGGTCATGCCCCATGTGCGGGGGTGTGCCGTAGGGTCGGCCAGCCGGTCGCCGATGTCCGAGAGCAGGGCGGAAGGCTGCTGGATAATATCCCAGCTGTTCCAGCGCAGGTAGCGTCCCAGGTAGACCCCGAACCCTGCCACGAACAGGATGCACACCGAAAATACGGTCACCGCCCGGCGGGGGAACCGGCGCTCCAGCGAGTATTCGATATCGGCCAGGCTGGCCAGCCCGAACAGAAGTCCGGTCCATGCGAATGCGACGATCAGCACCAGGTCGAACCATACGGGTACGCCCGTTTTGAGCCGCAGGTGGAACAGGTCGGTCAGGATATACGGGGCGTTGGGAAAGAAAAGCAACCATGCGCACACCACCGCCGCAAGCACCCACCCGTTGCGGTGCCAACGGGGTTTTATCATGTAGAGGGTGGTCAGCAGCCACGGCACGAAGGCCAGGAACAAGTTCCAGTTCAGGAAAAGGAACGTTTTCTGCCCGGTCAGTAAGGCCCGTGCGACGGACAGTGCGAAACATACCGCACTCATTGCGGCCAGCAGCACGGCAGTCTGCATACGGCCCTGGTTTCGAAGTTCCCGGAGGATCGTCATGGCTTGCTCTGTATCGTATTTCGCGGCCCGCGCCAAAGTTGAAATGCATCCTGTTTGCTCGCTGGAACTCCCGGACCCGCCCGGCCTTAGGGCCGGGTTTCCGCGTCCGGTAAAATCCGCAGGCGGTTTCCGCCCTCGCTTCTTCGGAATGCCGATAGGCCGGTCCCCACCGCGGACTTAACGCAACAGGCCTGCCCCGCAGGCTGTTATAATAGCGCTGCCAGTTTCGGCAGGAAGATGATCGCCCCGACGACGACGGAGGCCAGCGCCGAAACGAACACCGCCGCTGCCGCCAGGTCTTTGACCTTTTTGATCTGGTCGTGACGTTCGGAACACACATGGTCGGCCAGGTATTCGATCGAGGTGTTGAGGATCTCGGCGGCGAACACCAGCCCCATGCACAGTACCGCCGCCACCCATTCCATGGCCGATATGCGCAGCAGAACGCCTGCCGCTATGACCGCCGCCGCCACTCCGGCGTGCAGCCATGCGTTATGCTCTGTGGCGAACAACACCCGCAACCCGCCGAACGCATAGCCGAAGCTGCGCGCGCGGTCGCGGGCCGAGAAACGTTTGCGGTTGGTCATGGGTTTATGAAAGGGGGCGGAAAAGCTATCCGCCCTGGCGTTTTTTGAAAAACTCGTCGACACTTTTGCGGAAATGCTCGATGGTCTGGGCCATCGGCACGAACGACTTGCCCCCGGCGGCGTTCTTATGTCCGCCGCCGTTGAAGTAGTCGCGGGCGAAGAGGTTCACGTCCAGGTCGCCCTTCGAGCGCAGCGATACGCGGATGAACGCGCGGGTCTGCACGAACATGGCCGACATTTCCATCCCCTCGATGGCCAGCGGCATGTTGACGAACCCTTCCGTATCGCCCACCTGGAAATTGAAACGGCGCAGTTCGGCCTCCGTGAGCGAGATGTAAGCGGCCTTGTGGGGCGCCACGATCTCCATCTTGCGGAACAGCGCATAGCCCATCAGCCGCATCCGCCCTTCGGTGAAGCTGTTGAACACCATGCTGTTGATGCGCGGTACGTCCACTCCCTTTTCGACCAGCACGGCCACCGCGCGGTACAGCTCGGGCGAAAGGTTCGAGAAACTGAAGTTGCCCGTGTCGGTCATCATGCCCACGAACATCGCCTCGGCCATCGGGTAGTCGATCGCCTCCGTGCCGTATATTTCACTGATCAGCGTATAGAGCAGGAACGAAGTGGACGACGCCGCGGGATCGGAAAACACCAGGTCGAACCCGGGTGCGGGCTGCGGGTGGTGGTCGATCAGGATGCGTGTGGCGGTGGTATTGGCCGCCAGGGCGTCGGCCATGACCTCCAGGCGGGCCGGGGTGTTGAAATCGACGCAGAACACCACGTCCGCGGCAGCGATTTCGGCCGCCACGGCTTCCGGTTCGTTCTTGTAGACGCGCATCCGCCCGATCTCCTCCATCCAGCTCAGGAAGTAGGGGAACCGGTTGGGCACGGCGCACAGCACCGTGTGGCCCTGCGTTTGCAGCAGGCGCCCCAGCGCCAGCGCCGAGCCTATGGCGTCGCCGTCGGGATTGCTGTGCGCGAGTACCGCTATTTTCAGCCCGCCTCCGGCGAGCAACGTTTTCAGTTTTCCGCTCTCCACTATTCCTCTGTATTTATACTTCCGGGAATATGCCGGATTCCACTGCCTCCCTGGCCCGGCAGTTCGAGCATGACGGACGCACCCGCGGCGCGGGAAGGCATGAGGTCCATCCCCTCGTAACTTGTTACCGAGTAGCCCTCCCCCACAATCATATTGAGTGCGGCGTTGAGCATCGCTTCACGCGGATCTCCGAGTTGCTTCCATGCGATCCCGTTTGGCGGCAGGGCCAGATAGGTATAGCGATACTCGATGACCTCTTTATCCGGCACGAACCCTCTCTTAGGCACGCAGTCGTTATTCGCATTGTAATTTTTGAAGGTGACGGGCCACATCGTGTATTTGTAGTAGGTCCCGTCTTCGGCATAGGTCCCGCCCTTTACCGCATTCGATTCGCTGTTGATGCGCGACATACCGACCGCTTTGCCTTCGGTCTGCCCGCCGATGACCACCACGTTATAATGGCCCAATACCCCGCGCAGGGAACAAATGAGCAGTTCGCTGGCCGATGCGCTCGACGACGATACCAGCACATAGACTTTCTGCAAACCGAGGCAAACGCCCTTCTCTTCCGTGCCGTAATGTTCTCCCTTCATCTGGCTCGCCGGAAGGAAACTGACGCTTCCCCCATAGCCTTTCCTGGACATCTTCCAATTGAATTCCTGCCGGCAGAATACCCCGCTCGACGACGTGATCATCGATGCCAGCAGGTGGCAACTGGTCAGCATCCCTCCCCCGTTGTACCGCAGGTCGACCACCAGCGCGTCCACGCCCTGCAAATAGCGGAACGCTTTTTTGAGCGAGTCGTCGAAACGGTGGTCGTCGCCGTCGGGCCAGCCCGAAGAGAATGAATTATAGACGATATAACCTACGGTCTGGCCTGCCAGAGCGATTTTTTTGGTCATCAGCACCGGGTTTTCGGCCTTGACGGTCGGGGTGATCACCCCGGTCGCGGATTCCGTGTAAACGGATTCCGCGGTATACCAGGTAAGTGAAAAAGACGCGGTACCCGACCGTATCGTATTCCATAATGCCAGATAATTATTTTCGGTGATAGCCACCCCGTTGACCCCCACGATCATGTCGCCGCGGCGGAGCTTTTCCGCCGCATCGGTGCCTGGCACGACATACCTGACCACGAAGCGGATGTTGCTGCCGTCGAAGCTGAAATCGATCGCCGATACCGCGATTCCCGAAATGGACGGAAGCGGCTTATCCGCCCGCGAGGCTTTCGTCGGGGCGTCGGTTTCTTCGCGTTCGATATAGGAATAGTAATAATGGGAGCCGTTGTCGAGGGTTTTGCCGTCTTCTTTGTCGACAGTGAGCAGCGAGGTGAAGAATTCTTCCCAGCCGAGGTAGTCCTTGCGGGTTCTGCCTTCGAGCGTCTCGGGCCACAGGTACCATTCTGACAGGTAGGTGTCGATCCATTGGTTGACTTCCGAGGGGGTCTCCTTCGTTTCTTTCTTCGTGCAACCCGTTGCGAGCAACGCGACAAGCCCGATGTAACTCAAAAACCGTTTCATTTGCCGTGGGGGTTTAAGATTTTGTCTAAAATTTATTCCCACAAAATCTTATGGCCCTTTTTTGCGCTTTCCACACCCGCCTCACTCGCCGTGGGACACCGCCACGCCTCCCTCGGCGGGCGAGGAAAATCATCAAAAAATTGACTCATAATCTTTTATATGAATAAAATTTAGACAAACTCTAAGATT
>JAVBNK010000146.1:0-11086 GCA_031551595.1 Rikenellaceae bacterium
AAGCAATGGGAGCAGTTGAAAAAGACGCCCAACCCGCCGTATTACATGAACCTGAGGATCGACAACAATACCAATTTCTACATTTCGGCGACCATGGGGGCGCTGATGAACAGCGAGGAAATGGAATATTCCCACCTCATGTCGCAGATCAGGCTGGGCGATTACCAGACAGACTCCTATTTGGGCGACCGGGCTTACATGCAGGCCCTGGACACCCGGCCCGCCCGCCTGCCCTTCAACCCGGCCGAAAGCGAAGCGGCCCTGCGCGAGGCGATCTGGCGCGACGTGAACGCACGCTACAAGTCGAGCGTGGATTACTATGAAACGGTCGTCAGGGCCAATTACCTGAGGGTGCAGAAGGAGCAGGACGGCGCACCCGATTTTACGGCCCGCGAACCGGGCACGTACTACGAACCCGCTCCCGATGAAAAATACCTGGCGTTCGACAGGAAAGCCTGGGAAGACAAAGTGCGCCAATATTCGGCGGCATTGCTCAAAAATGAAGATGTCGTGACCTGCGAGGCCGAGTTGAGCTACACGGTAAACCGCAAATATTTCGTTTCCACCGACGGCGACCGGATCGCCCAGAACCTTTACTACTGCCTGCTAGTCATCAACGCGTCGGTGATGGCCGACGACGGCTCCACGCTCGAACTTTACAAGCAATACTTCGCTTTCACGCCCGACGGCCTTCCCCCGACCGGCCAGGTACTGGAGGACCTTACGGAAATGGGCGGGAAATTATCCGAATTGCGCGTGGCCCCGCTGGTCGAATCATATACCGGGCCCGCCCTGCTCAGCGGCGCTGCGAGCGGCGTGTTTTTCCATGAGATCTTCGGGCACCGCATCGAGGGGCAGCCCATGAAAAGCAACTCCAACGGCCAGACCTTCAAGAAACTGATAGGCCAGCCGGTGCTGCCCGCGTCGCTGTCGGTGTACGACGATCCGTCGATGCAGTACTACCACGGCGAACCGCTCAACGGCTATTACCTGTACGACGAACAGGGCGTCAGGGGCGAGCGGGTGACGGTGGTGGAGAACGGCCGGTTGAAAGGATTCCTGATGACCCGCACGGCGATCGACGTGCAAAGCGGGACGAACGGCCATGCCCGGGCCCAGATGGGGTTCGACCCCACATCACGCCAAAGCAACCTGATCGTCGAAACGTCCGATAAAAAGACCGAGCAGGAGCTTCGCGCCTTGCTGCTGGAAGAGATCAGGAAACAGGGGAAAAGCTACGGTTTCTTCTTCAAACAGGTTACGGGCGGACTGACGCAAACGTCGGCCAACAACATCAGTTCCTTCGAAGTGACCCCGCTGGAGGTTTACCGGGTTTATCCGGACGGCCGTCCCGACGAGTTGGTGCGCGGCGTAAAACTGATCGGCACGCCGCTGTCCATGTTTTCGAACATTGCCTGCGCCAGCGGCGAACACGAGATATTTACCGGAACCTGCGGTTCGTCGTCGGGAGCCGTGCCCGTTACGGCCATCTCGCCGATGATCCTAGTGAACAAGATCGAAGTCCAGCGCCAGCAGGCCTCCACCAATGTAAAAACAATCCTTCCGAAACCGTAACCTGACGTGGCAAAAATGAGAAAGATACTTTCGATAACGATACTGGCGCTGCTGGCATTCTCCGGCGTCGGCGCACAACCTGCGCAGGAGGTGCTTTTCAGGGCGATGGAAGACGAAATGAACCGCAGCCTGAAAGGACTGAAGATCGACGGTGAGAACGCGCCGTTTTATATCAACTATATCGCCACCGACCTGTGGCAGGCGTCCATACGCGCATCCCTGGGCGGAATCGTCGAGAACCGTTGCTCTCCCTGCAGGCGTACGCTTGCCGTGCAGGTCATGGTGGGCGATTACGAGGTCAATGGCGGTGCGCAGGAATGCACCGGCATTTACTTCGACAAGCCGACGACCATCGACGACAATTACGGCCAGATACGGCGCGACCTGTGGAGCCTGGGCGATGCCGCCTATAAGAGTGCCGCCGCCGGGTACCGGAATAAACTGTCGGCCATCGAACGCGCCGTAGACCAGCAAAACCGTTTGCCGGACATGAACCGGGCAGCGAAGGAGGACCTTCGGGACAATCCGTCCGGTTTCGCTCGTTTCGATGCCGGGGAATGGGCGAAGAAGATCGCCGGCCTGTCCGAGATCTTCAGGAAATATCCGGAGCTTTTCGACACCTATGTCAGCCTCTCGGTGACCCATACCGTACGGTATCTGCGCAACAGCGAGGGAACCGTCGCCCGCCAGCCTGTGGCGGTCGTGGGGCTGACGGCAGGGGCTTCGGTGGAAATACCCGGGGAGCAGGTCGTTTCCGACCGGTATGCGCTGGTCGCCGCCGATGTCGACGGGCTGCCTTCGTCCGACGAACTTGCGCGGTCCATCGCCGACTTCGCCCAACGCATGCGCAAGCTGCGCACGGCCGGGACGGTGGATGAATACTACTACGGCCCGGTCATGTTCGAGGGCGGAACGGTGTGCGACATTTTCACCTCGCTGCTTTTGGCCGAAGACGCACTGCTGCCTTACCGGAAACCTGTAGATGCCATGGCCGGCATGAAAACGCTGGCCAACCGGATCGACAGGCGTATCGTCGATCCCGCGTTCACCGTCAGGAATTATACGCAGCGGAAAGAGTACGGCGGCAAAAAACTGCTCGGCTGCTACCAGATCGACGGGGAAGGAGTGCGTCCGCCGGACGAACTTACGCTGATCGACAAGGGGATCTTCAGGACCACCCTCGGTTCGCGCTTCCCGACCGATATCCGGCAACAATCGACCGGCAGTATGCGCATGGGGACGGGCGCCGGCAGGAACGCTATCGCCGTATGCCCCGGGACGCTGCACGTCAGCGCGACCGGAGGACAGAAACGCGAGGCGATGAAAAAACAGTTGATGAAAAGCGCCGGACAGGAAGGTTATGCGTATGCCTATATCGTGAAAACGGTCGGCTCGTCGAACTTGCTGCTTTACCGCGTCGATGTTAAAACCGGCGAGGAGACCCTGGTGCGCAGGGGTGATTTCGACCGGTCGCAGATCACCCTGAACAAGATGCGCCGCGTGATGGCGGTATCGGCCGCCGAACAGCAGGTCAACCTGCATTACAACAATTCCATCCCGTTCAGCGTGATCTGTCCCGAATCGATCGTCCTCGAAGATATCGAGATCAATCCTTCGCAGGCCAGGAAAGAGCGGAAATTCTTCACATCGAAACCTTTGGACGGCGGCAAATAACCTTCGGCGGCGGGAATCACGACCCGGCCGGGGTAAACATACTGCAGCGGGATGACTAAGACAGTCATCCCGCTGCAGTAATTATTCGCGATCATATACTATCTTCTTTCCGTCTTTGCATACACGAATCATCAAAAGATGAGGGCTGCCTGCCAATGTTTTTGATTTGTAAAACAGGATGTTAACACCTGTTGCCATGAGGTTTTTCGGTTTAACTCTCGGTTTAACTTTGAGTTAAAAACCGCCGCCGAAACCACACCGTTCCGCAACAAGAAAGCAGCCATACCATCGTACGACTGCTTTTCATGTGGGCCCAGAGGGGCATGATCCCACGACCTTCGGATTATGAGTCCGCTGCTCTGACCAACTGAGCTATGGGCCCCCTTGATATGTAACGCGGCATGTGGACGTCGCACACATTACGGAGTGCAAAAATAGCTATTTTAGCCGCATTTGCAAAATTTACGCGTTTTTTTCCGAAATCCACAAACCATGCGTCACACCCCGATGCACCATGCCAAACTAAAGCGAAAACACAACAAAAACAATAAATTAACATTAATTTAACGTTGAGTGTCCGTAATCGTCCGGGTTTTGTACTATATTTGCATTCGGTGAATGAAAATCACCATCCATACATTATATATACAATGAGAAAACTCCGGGCCATCATGCTCATATCCCTCCTCGCAGCCGCGGGCAACCTCCAGGCTCAGGATTATTTCTTCGGGCTGGGCCTCAGGGGAGGAGGCATCGCTTCGGGCCTCGACGCAAAGATCAATTTCGACCCGTCGAATTCCATGCAGATGACCCTCGGGCTGGCCGGCGGGGTCTGCTTCTACGGGCTCTACGAACGACAGGTGCCCGTTATCCGGGAAGGATTCCATTTCTTCTACGGCGCAGGCGCCCATGCGGGCACCTGGTCATGGGACAAAAATAAAGACCGCTTCACTTTCGGGTTCGACGTGATCGCAGGACTCGAATACAAAATACGCAACTACCCCATCGCATTGTCGATAGACTATAAACCGTGCGTGAACGTGACCGGGGACACAGGCTTCAAAGCCTATGACTTCGGCCTGGCGCTACGGTATACGTTCTGACGGCCGCGGTATGCGCACTAACCCGACTTAACCAAACCCTCCAGCCTATGAAACGAGGGATTACCTTGTTGTTATTCCCATTGATGGTCGCCTGCACAGGCAGGAACGCAAACGAACAGGCCGTCGCACAGGTCGATTCGCTCCGGCATGTGATCGTGCGCCAGGACTCGCTGGTCAACGACATCTTTTCGTCGCTCGACCAGATCGTGGCCAACCTGCAGCAGATCCGTATGCGTGAAAACCTCATCGCCACACGGATCGACGCCCAGGACCGGTGCGGACGGATATCCGGCGACATCGCCGCCATCGACAGCCTGCTCCGGGAAAACAAAATAAAGCTTCTCGCCCTGGAGCACGACATGGAACGGCTGCGAAGCACCCATCTGAACGTCACCAAACTGGAATGCCTGATCGGCCAGCTGACCGCGCACATGGAATCGGACGACACCGATATACAGAACCTTAAGCACGAGCTGGAGATGAAGAACCGCCAGGTGCGCAACCTCAGCGGCCAGGTCGAGGGGCTCGAACTGCGCGAGGAAAAACTCGAAGCCGAGATCGCCGAGTCGGCCACCCAGCTCAACAAGGCTTATTATATCGCCGATTCGCGCAAGAACCTCTTCGCGAAAGGGATCATCGTGCGCACGGGGCTTGTGGCCAAAGCCGTCAAAGTGAACGACAACTGCAGCCTCGACCCGTTCATCCGCAGCGACATCCGGTCGCTCAACCAGATCCAGGTCGACGGCCGCGAACCGGCGCTGGTCAGCACCCATCCCGCAGGATCGTACGAATTCAACACGGATAAAGCCGGGCAGACGTGGCTTTACATCCTCAAAAGGAACGAATTCTGGAGATACACGAAAGTGCTGGTGGTGGCCTACCGGTGAATTGACGTGAGTGCGGGATGAGGAATGCCGGCTACAGTTCAATACATTTATTTTCAATTTTTTATCCCGGTCACACGTAACCGGCTTTCCAAAGCCGGCTTAGTGCCGGAAATCCCATCCCTACCCTTCCTTTGACAGACAAGGAATGGCTTGCAATCGGCCTTACAGGCCGATTGTTCAGCGGTTGTCCGGGATCTTATCCCGAATCCACGTTAATTTCCCGGGGCCATCGGTTGCATTCCCGACGGAATGCACTACCTTTACGCCCGTAAAAACGGGCGTCCCTTTTGCCCGGAACGCTAAATTATAACTGCATAAGCCGGTACATGATGAAAAAGGCATTATTCCTTTCGATGCTCGCGGCGGCCGCCGCCATGTCGTTCACCTCCTGCAAAAAGGACAAGGAAGACAAGAACCACATCACCTACAACAACAAAACCGCCGAGATCCAACGCGCCAGCTCTTATTTCGATACAGGATCGGGTTGGCACCTGTTCGGCGCCAGCACAACGGCCCCCGACAAAACCGCAGCGGCGCATGAGTGGGGTATGTGGGCGGCCCCGAACGCTTTTGTCATCAGTATCCATGCCGTCGACCTGGGCAAAACATTGACCTTCGGGGCCAATGACGGCGAAAACGATTGGTCTTTAGGCGTAACCATCGACGGGGAAATATTCCACGGCGGCTCTTCCGACAGGGATGAGATCACCGCCGGGTGGATCAACATAATCAACGACGGCAACGGCAAATACACCATCGAGATCGAGGCTTTCATCGACGGCAAGCCCTACAGGGCGTTCTACTCCGGCGCATTCCGTGCCGAAGCAAGCCCCTCCTTCGGATACGTAGCCTGATCCCTTCCGCGGCAAGAAACACGCGGGGCCCGCAAAAGCGCCTCCCGGCATCCCGGGAAATCCACCCGGCGCCGAAACGGCGGAGAAAAAGTTTGGAAACGCGGAAATTTGTGTTACCTTTGCGCCACTGAATTTATTAAACAAACAACAAAACACACATGAAAAAAGGAATCCATCCCTCGAACTACCGTCTGGTCGCCTTCAAGGATATGTCCAACGACCATGTGTTTTTGTGCAGGTCCGCCGTACAGTCTAAAGAAACGATCGAAGTGAACGGCGAAACCTATCCCGTCTATAAGATGGAAATCTCGAACACATCGCACCCCTTCTACACCGGTAAGATGAAGCTCGTGGATACCGCAGGACGCGTCGATAAGTTTATGAACCGGTACCAAAAACACTACGATAAGAAACAGGGCAAATAATCCGTTTGCCAGGGAAAATCCGGAAAAAGGCTGCCAGCAACGGCGGCCTTTTCCATTTTTAAGGGGCCGCGATATAAGTTTACCGTACAGCCCCGGCCGTGCCGCTTTCCGCTGCCTGCGCTTTTGGCCCCCGCAACCGTGGAAAGTGAATATCCAATAGCTAACAATTACGTGCCGGAAGGCTCTTTTTTTTATCTTTGACTGCGCTACGCTTGTCCAGGACAGGATGCGGTTCGGCAATCCGCCAAGCAGGCTTGGGATTGCGCTCACCTTTTGTTATCTTTGCATGAAAACTATGCGCGGCACCGGCCGCGCCCGCACAAAATAGCCCGTAATGCTCAATATCAAAACCTTCGTATTCAACCCCTTCGCCGAAAACACCTACGTGGTGTGGGACGCCACGGGAGAGTGCATCGTCCTCGATCCGGGGGCCTATGCCCGCACCGAACGCGAGGCCCTCGCGGAATTTATCCGTATGGAAGGACTGCGGCCCGTGATGGCGGTATGCACCCACGGCCACGTCGACCACATGCTGGGCGTGCAGGCGGTCAAGGATGCTTTCGGCGTGCCGTTCGCCCTCCATCCCGACGACCGCTTCCTGATCGAAAGCGCCCCCACGCATGGGCAGATATATGGTTTTCATGTAGGCGAGGTGCCTGCCATTGAGATGGACCTGGCCCACGACGGCGAGGTGCGCTTCGGCGACACCGTGCTGAAAGTGATCCACACGCCGGGCCACACCCCCGGCCACGTCTGCCTGTGGGACGGGCAGGGACGCACGCTTTTCACGGGCGACACGCTCTTCCGCGAAAGCATCGGCCGCACGGACCTGCCCGGCGGCGATTACAGCTGGATCATGCGTTCGATCCTGGACCGCATCCTGCCCCTGGGCGGCGACGTGGAATTCCATCCGGGGCACGGTCCCGCCAGCTCACTCGGACACGAATCGCTCTACAATCCCTTCATCGTCGAGGTGCTGGGCGGCGAAACCGCATTTTAATAGAATCGGCTCTGCGCCCGGCCTTATCACGTTAATAATAGAATTATGGATCAGATCAGCCTTTTCCTGGGAACCTATGCCGCGGTCGTTATCACGATCCTGGTATGGGACATCGTGTGGAAACTCTTCGCCATGTGGCGTGCAGCCCGTAAAGGACAAACTGTGTGGTTTATCCTGCTCGGGGTACTCAACACCTGCGGGGTGTTGCCGATTTCCTATCTTTTATTCTCCAAACCGAGCCGCCGAAGCCGTGAGAATTGATATCCTGACCGTCGTACCCGAACTGCTGGACTCGCCGCTGAACGAGTTGATCCTGCGGCGTGCACAGGCGGCGGGACTGGTCGAGATCCGCATCCACAATATCCGCGACTGGGCCGAAGGACGCCACCGGCAGGTGGACGACTACCCCTTCGGCGGCGAGGCGGGCATGGTGCTCAAACCCGAGCCCGTCTTCCGCTGCATTGAAGAATTGCGATCGCAACGTACCTACGATGAAGTGATTTACACCTCCCCGGACGGCATCCGGTACGACCAGCACGAGGCCAACCGCCTCTCGCTGCTGGGCAACATCATCATCCTGTGCGGCCATTATAAAGGCGTCGACCACCGTATCCGCGAACACCTCATCACTCGCGAAATATCCATAGGCGACTACGTGCTCACGGGCGGCGAACTGGCGGCGGCGGTGATCGCCGACAGCGTAGTACGGCTGCTGCCGGGCGCGATCGGCGACGAGGCGTCCGCCCTCACGGACTGCTTCCAGGACAACCTGCTGGCGCCCCCGGTCTACACCCGCCCTGCGGAATTCAACGGCTGGACCGTGCCCGAAGTGCTGCTGTCGGGCCATGCCGCGCAGATCGCACAGTGGCAAATGGAACAGGCGGAACAGCGCACCCTGCTGTTACGTCCCGATTTATTTGAAAGACAATGAAAATCATCTGCATAGGCCGCAACTACACCGAGCACATCCGCGAACTCGACCCCACGGGCCAGGCCGCGCCCGACCCGGTGTTCTTCATGAAGCCCGACACGGCGCTGCTGCGCAACAACGAACCATTCTGGCTGCCCGACTTCAGCGACGAGCTGCATTACGAAACCGAGTTGGTGGTGCGCATCAACCGCGTGGCGAAGGCCATCGGGGAGCGTTTCGCCCACCGCTGCTACGACGAAGTGGGCCTGGGGATCGATTTCACGGCACGCGATATCCAGCGTCGTTGCGTGGCCGAAGGGCTGCCGTGGGAGATATGCAAGGCGTTCGACCGCTCGGCCGCCGTGTCGCCGCAATTCCTGCCGCTGGCCGGATTGGGCGGCGACGCGGGACGGCTGCATTTCGAGATGGAGCTCAACGGTGAGCTGCGCCAGCGGGGCGATACGATGCAGATGATCCACTCCGTCGACCGGATCATCTCGTATGTGTCGCGGTTCGTGACGCTGAAAATGGGCGACCTGGTCTTCACCGGCACCCCGGCGGGCGTAGGCCCCCTGGTGAAAGGCGACCGTATCGTGGCACGCCTCGAAGGGGTGACGCTCATCGATATGGATGTGAAATAGAATGCAGGGTTGCAGGCAAACCTGCGAATACGGCGGCCCGAACCGACGCTCGAATGAGAGCAGAATCAAGTTCGCTTGAATTATGCCGAATGAAAAGGCGGAGGGAAAGACCACAAGGCAGGAATAAACAACCCCGCAGTAAGTTACGAGGTATTGTAAAGGCGCAGTTGCCTGTGGCAACTGCCAACCGACGCCAAGCCGGGCGCCATCAAACTTGTTTGAATGGCCGGGGCGCGAAGCAGGAAAAGCCTGCAATGCAGGCTTCCATCCCGCGGCCCGAAACCTCCGGTTTCGCCCCCGCAGCCGCGGGATGGAAATGCGAAACGCAGTGAACTGCGGGGAATTTAACCCATAGAGAAAACTTCGCGCGCCCCGGCCGCCGTATTCTAAACAAAATTAGAAAATGATACTCGCAGACAAACTCAACGACTGGAACCTCATACTGGCCAGCGGATCGCCGCGGCGCAAAGAACTGATGGCGGGATGCGGCCTGACGTTCACCGTAGCCGATAAATTCGGCGTCAGGGAAGCGTTTCCCGCGTCGATGGCGCCCCATGATGTACCGCTATTCCTGGCCCACGTGAAGTCGGATGCCTACCCCATCCCCCTCGGCGGAAGGGATATCCTGATCACGGCCGATACGATCGTGATCCTCGACGGCGAGATATTAGGCAAGCCCAAGGATGCGGACGACGCCGTGGCGATGCTCGGCAAACTGGCCGGACGCGGGCATACGGTAGTGTCGGGCGTGGTGTTGCGCGGCGCCAACGGCCGCACGGGCTTCAGCGCCACGTCGCAGGTGCGGTTCGCGCCCCTCTCCGGGGAACAGATCCGGTGGTACGTGGAACGTTTCATGCCGATGGACAAAGCCGGGTCGTACGCCATCCAGGAGTGGATCGGCTACGTGGGCATCGAGGCCATCGAAGGCTCGTTCTACAACGTGATGGGGCTGCCGACGCAGCAACTTTGCGCCGCCCTGGAAGATTTTACCGAAGGGAAACAACTGAAACTGCTGTAAGGGTTTGTATAGAATTCATCGTACAAAATCTTACGGCGCTTTTTCGCGTCCGTCCCACCCGGCGGGCGAAAAATTGATCAAAAAAATGATTCATAATCTCTTTTAAAAATAAACTCTGCACAAACTTTAAGCAATGAAGAAAATCACACTCGTAACACTACTTTTGGCTTTCAGCGCGGGCATCTGCCGCGCCGACGAAGGCATGTGGCTTCCGAGCCTGATCCAGAGCCGCGTCAAGGAGATGCGTAATAAAGGGTTCAAACTCTCGGCACGCGACATTTATGACGTCAACCACGCCTCGATGAAGGACGCCGTGGTGAAATTCGACAACGGCTGTACCGCCGAGTTGATCTCCGCCGAAGGGCTGCTGCTGACGAACCACCACTGCGGCTACGACGCCATCCAGCGCCACAGCTCGGTCGAGCGCGATTACCTCACCAACGGCTTCTGGGCGATGGACCGCAAGCAGGAGCTGCCCAATCCGGGATTGGAAGTGACCTTCCTGGTGCGCATGGACGACGTGACGGCGCAGGTCACCGAAGGGGTCACCAAAGAGATGGGCCCCGCCGACCGGAAAGCCCGGACGGAGGCCAACAAGGCCGCGATCGTCGCCAAAGCCACCTCAGGCACCCATTACACCGCCGCGGTCGAATCGTTCTACTACGGCAACCAGTATTTCCTGATGGTGTACGAAACCTACCGCGACGTACGCCGGGTGGGCGCCCCGCCCTCCTCGATCGGCAAATTCGGCGGCGACACCGACAACTGGATGTGGCCCCGCCATACGGGCGACTTCTCGCTGTTCCGCATCTACGCCTCGCCCGACAACAAGCCGGCTGAATACTCGCCCGAGAACGTACCCTTCAGGCCTAAGAAGCACTTCGTGATCAGCACCAACGGCATCAAAGAGGGCGACTTCACGTTCATCTACGGGTTCCCGGCCCGCTCGAGCGAGTACCTCGTATCGGACGCCGTGGACTACATCCTCTTCCGTTCGAA
>JAVBNK010000193.1:0-9315 GCA_031551595.1 Rikenellaceae bacterium
TGGTGGCTTTCTTTGCCAGATAGCCTCCTTTCCGTGCGAAAGGCTACTTCCGGCGGAGATCACTGAATCCAGGACGGGATACCTTTGAAGCTATTGTAACAGTATTTAGAGATATTTAAGTGGGCCCCGATTCGGTCCCCGGAAGAAAACCATCAAATAAAAATGCCGCAAGAAGTATCTCTCGCGGCATTTCTGGATGTTTCATTGAGGTCTGAAGCGGATTCGAACCGCTGTAGAAGGTTTTGCAGACCTTTGCCTAGCCACTCGGCCATCAGACCATTACGATGGTTACGGAAATCAATGAAACAACGGTCGAAATTACCATGCCATCCGGCATTCTGCCGTCGTGGTTTCCTGTTTTCGTGCCGCAAAGATAATGATTTTATGCTATCCTGCAAAAAATAGACGAAGAATCATTCCCGGCCTTATGCGTTTGCCGTCCCAGGCCGCATGGAAACCGATCCGAAGAAACCTGCAAACCAACCTTCGCGTGAGGGTAATGGCCTCTTTTACGAAATCTTTTGTACTTTTACGCCCGTAAATAAACACTTACACTCTCCGATGACTATCGACGATATAGCGCTGACCTTCGAAGAAGGGGTGAACTGCCGGACGGCGGCGCACCTGGTCGGGGTGTTCGGGTCGGCCGGGGCGGTGTATGCGGCCGCGGCCGACGAATTGGTGGCCCGGGCACAACTCAACCCGAGACTGGCGGCGCAGATCGCGCGCAGGAAGGCTCACGATCGGGCTGCGCGCGAAATGGAATTCATCTTTAAGCAGGATATCCGGGCCGTGGAATCGACCTCGGAATATTATCCGGCCTTGCTGCGTGAATGCAGCGATTATCCGCACGTGCTCTATATGAAAGGCGATCCGGAGCTACTGCGGGCGCCGATGCTGAGCATCGTAGGCACGCGCAAGCCGACCACGTACGGACTGTCGGCCGTGAACCGCATCGTCGGGGACCTGGCCCGGATGATGCCGGAGTTGGTGATCGTAAGTGGGTTGGCCTATGGAATCGACGTGGCGGCCCACCGTGCGGCGATGGCGCACGGGCTGCGCACGATCGGGGTGATGGCGGGGCCGCTGGACAGCGTTTACCCCTCGGTGCACCGTGCGGTGGCCGGGGATATGGTGGCGCGCGGCGGGGGCCTGCTTACCGAGATGCGTTCGGGCGACACGCCGACCAAACCGCGTTTCCTGCAACGCAACCGCATCATCGCGGGCATCGGCGAGGGGACGCTGGTGGTGCAGTCGCCGCTGGCCGGGGGCTCGATGGCCACGGCGGGGATGGCCGACGGTTACAGCCGTACGGTGATGGCGGTCCCGGCGAATATCGGCGAGGAGGCGTCGGAGGGGACGAATGCGCTGATACGGCGGTTGCGGGCGCGGATGGTCTGCTCGGCCGGGGAGATATTGGAAGAGTTGGGCTGGCTGACCGGGGCGATGCGCCCGGTGCAACCGGAGGAGATACGTCAGCCCGAAGGCGCGGACGCCCGGAAGGTTTACGACTGCCTGGGCGACGGGCCGCGGATGTCGCTGGAAGCGATCTGCGACCGTACGGGCATCCCGTTGCCGCGCATGGCGGGCATCCTGATGGAACTGGAATTCGACGGATATATCCGTGCGTTGCCGGGTAATATGTACGACAGGCTATGATCGACACCCACAGCCACCTTTACGACCGGGCGTTCGACGCCGACCGCGCGGAGTGCATCGCACGCGACCGTGCGGCGGGCATCGAAGCCGTGGTGCTGCCGGCCATCGATTCGGCGACGCACGGGGCGCTGTGGGCGCTCTGCCGCGGGTACCCGGGCTACTGCTGCCCGCTGATGGGATTGCATCCCACATCGGTCAATGAGATAGAGGATTACGGACGGGAATTGGAGATCGTGGCCGGATTACTGGCCGCGCCGCCCATGAAGATATACGGGGTGGGGGAGATCGGACTGGATCTGTACTGGAGCCGCGACCATATCGATGCGCAGACGGAAGCGTTGCGGTTTCAGATCGGGTTGGCATTGCGGTACGGGTTGCCGGTGGTGGTCCACACGCGCGATGCGTGGGCGGAGATGCACGCGGTGCTGGAGTTGTACCGTGGCCGCGGCCTGCGGGGGGTGATGCACGCCTTCAGCGGTACGTACGAGGATTATTTGCAAGTGAAAACCTGCGGCGATTTCCTTTTCGGGATCGGCGGGGTGGTGACCTATAGGAAAAACGCGTTGGCGGAGGTGGTTCCACGGATGTCGCCGGATGATATCGTGCTTGAAAGCGATGCACCTTACCTGACGCCCGTGCCCCACCGCGGCGGGCGCAACGAAAGCGGGATGATACGCCACACCTGCGCCCGGATCGCGGAACTGACGGGTGTGACGGTGGAAGAGGTGGACCGCCGCACGACGGAGAATGCTAAACGAATGTTTGGAATGTGAAGACGTTAATCGCATTGATTCTGAAAATCACCCTTAGGGTTTTGCCGGCTGTCCTGGCGGTATTATCACTGAGATACTGGACAATGTATTTTGGATTTCAATTTCTTAATCTCAGGGCAGGCTATTCTCCCGGTTATACTTATTGGGAGGCATTGCTTTGCCATTTGTTTATAGCGGTCCTTTGCCTTTGGTGCATTGTCGTGCAAGGTATTGCTATTTATCGCCCTGTAATGAAACGGCGAGGCCATTAAAATATTCGGAATATGAAAAGACGTAAGATATTGCTGATCTACACGGGCGGCACGATCGGCATGAAGACCGATCCGCAGACCAAGGTGCTCGTGCCTTTCGATTTCAACCAGATCTATGACGAATTTCCGTCGCTGAAGCGGCTGGACGTGGATATCGAGGAGGCGTCGTTCGCCCCGATCGACTCGTCGAACGTCACCCCGCGGCTATGGGCCGACGTGGCCGGGCTGATCCGCGACCGTTACGAGGAGTTTGACGGCTTCGTGGTGCTGCACGGCACCGACACGATGTCCTATTCGGCTTCGGCGCTCAGTTTCATGCTCGAAAACCTCGCCAAACCGGTCATCTTCACCGGCAGCCAGCTTCCGATCGGGATCCTGCGCACGGACGGCCGCGAAAACCTCATCACGGCCATCGAGATCGCCTCTGCGTATGAGGACGGCCATGCGCTGGCGCCCGAGGTGGGGCTTTATTTCCAGAGTTGCCTGTTCCGCGCCAACCGCACCACCAAATACAGCGCCGAGCAACTCAACGCTTTCCGGTCGGAAAACTATCCGCCGCTGGCCGAGGTGGGCGTGAGCATCCACTATAACCGCACGTTCATCGATTACCCGGCGACGCCGGCCCGCGCGTTGGCGGTTTCGACGGAGCTGTGCGATGCGGTCAGTATGATCAAGATATTCCCGGGCATCACGGAGCATCTGTTCCGGTCGATGCTCTCGATCGGGGGTGTTCGCGGCGTGGTGTTGGAGACCTACGGGGCGGGCAACGCCCCCACGTCGCCATGGTTCATCGATGCGGTGCGCCAGGCGGTGGAGCGTGGCGTGGTGGTGGTGAATGTGACCCAGTGCCAAAGCGGCAGCGTGCAGATGGACCTCTACGAAACGGGGGTGCACCTGGGCGAAGCGGGTGTGGTCAGCGGCGGGGACATGACCTCCGAGGCCGCCGTTACCAAGCTGATGTACCTGCTGGGTAAGGGGTTGCCTCCTGCCGGGGTGCGCGATGCGATGCGCCGCCCCCTGCGCGGCGAGCGCAGCGAAGGATAGGCTCTTCGATAATATAACGTGGGTTGCGCGTAAGGAATCGTGTGATGTTTTTGTTTTCCGGCATCAGATTTCGCGATCCATTAAGCACGACTCGCATGAACGGCTTCCATCGAAGCCGCATGGGTGCTGAAACCCCACCCCTGCCCGCCCGTTGGCTTCGCCCTCCTCCTTCGCGCCCCGGCCATTCAAACAAGTTTGATGGCGCCCGGCTTGGCGTCGGTTGACAGGGGCGGGCTTCCAAATGGCTATCAATAGCGATTGGCCCAGTGGGAGGATGAGGTGCTTAAGCGCAATCCACGTTAATATAAGGAACGCCGCCCGGTATGGGGCGGCGTTTTCTGTTTCTTCCGGATGACGGACCGCAGCTGGCGGAGGGCGGATCGAAGCCGCAGGCTGGGCATTGCGGCCCCCCGCGCCAGGCGGCCGCGGGGGGCCGGGTTGTGTAGCAAGCCGATTTCCATTCCGCGACTTTTGTACGCGCGCCACACCTGCTGCACTGCAGTGGGTGCAGCTCACCGGGCATCCGTCTGCCGGCAGGCACTATTCGATCGTTACTTTTTTCATCTCGCCGCGTCCGTAGAAGGTCGGGAAATACATCAGTTCGGCGCGTGCCGGGTTGAGGTGGTACAGTCCCGTATAGCGCGGGATCAGTTCCACCGTGAAGGTGTGGGTGCCGCGCCCAAGGCGCTGGCAGAAGATCGAAACCTTTTCCTTGAAGTATTCGCGGTGGACTTCGTTGTAGCCGCCCCGGCCTTTCGATTCGTAGGAGCAACCCGCCGGGACCGGCACCTCGACCATCACATAGTCGGCGTCGGAGTCCGCCTGTACGCGCACTTCCAGCCGCACGGGTTTACCTGCCGTGAGCATCGCCGCCGTGTCCTTTCCGGCTACGAAGCGGGTACGCACATGGAAGCCGTTCGATTCGGGCTTCGGGGCGGGGTTCCACGCCTTCTGGTAGACGGTCAGGAACAACGGCGCCGTGCCGTGCCTGGCGACGCTGACCGTATGTCCCGCCGGGACGGTGGCCGTATAGGGGAATTTGTCCGCGGTGCGGCCGTCGATCGTGGCCGACACCTCGCTGAAACCCCCGGCCGTCATATCCGGCAGGATCATTTCGATGATGCGCGACGATTCGTAGGTGTTGGTCCAGCGGCCGTGCCTGCGCTGTTCGAAGAAGTAGTTGCGCGTCTTTTCGAGCCACTGGTCCTGGCCGCCCATCGTGCGCAGGGTGCGGTAGGCGAGCAGCGTGTTTTCCGTGTCGCCGGCATAGGGCAGGTGGTATTTGTGCAGGTCCTTGTGCGGTTCGGTCCAGTAGGCCGACCCCATCATCGTATGCCGTGCCCAGGCCCTGACCGAGTCGACGTTGTAGCGTCCCTTCACGCCCAGTGCCGCCATCGTGCAGGCTGCCTGCAGTTTGCTGCGCACCGACGGTTTCGGTTCTTTGATCGCATCCGCCTGGTCGTAATACGCCTGGAAGTCGAGCGCCGCGCCCAGATCCCTGAGCAGCAGCAGGCGGTCGAAAATATCGCCTTTATAGAGGTAGGCATACCCGTCGCTGCCCGCTGCCCTGTCCGTGGATGAGAGCGCATGGTTCAGTTCGATCAACAGTTTGTCGATCAGCGTACGTTTGTCGAGGTTGACGGTGTAGCCCGCCTTTTCGGCGGCCAGCAGCGCCTCGATCACCTGCCGCGAAATCCACACTTCGGTGCGGCCGCCACTCCACCATCCCCACAGGCCGTCGCTGTTGGCGGCGCGGTTAAGCCGTGAGATCAGGTCGGCCAGCGCAGCTTCCCGGTCGAATTTATGTCCCGTCAGGGTTTGGATATGCTTGCGGGCAAGGAGGGCCTTGATCTTCGAGGCCATCTGTTCGTTGCACATGTAGGGATAGGCCACCACCTTTTCGATCTCGTCCAGGAACACCGGCATCGCCGACGCCTCGGCATGGATCGTCGCTTCGCCTAACGCGGGATCGGTGGTGAAGGTGAGCGTTTTGTCGTCGCCGATCAGGGCGAACTGGCCGTGGGTCTGCAGCGATCCTTGCTCGTAGATGGGAATGGTGCGCTCCTCGCCGTCGAAATAGCCGTTGTCGCGCCGTAGCGAATAAGACACCTTCACCGAGTCGCCCTGCGCGGCCACGACGGGGATCGGATCGCTATGCGCGGTGGTGAACGAAACCTGCGTACTCTTTTCGATGCCGTCGACCGCCGAGGTCATCGTGGCCGTGATCTGGCCGGGCATGTGGTTAGAGGCCTTGCCCACGGCGTTGAGGCTGTCGCCCCGCACGGCGAACTGCGGCAGGGCCAGCTGTGCGGTCAGGGCCTTGAATGAGTTGACGGAGAGTTGCGTGGCGTCGGTTTTGCGTCGTCCGCCCACGGCGACGAAACTGGCCCGCCAGCTGGTGATGTCGTCGGGCCAGGTGACCCTGAAGGAGGCTTTGCCTTGCGCGTCGGTCGCCAGCCGCGGCTGCCAGAAGGCGTCGTCGTGGAAGTTGCGGCGCATACCCATGCCTTGCATGCCCTCTGCGGGTTGTTGCGCGGGGATGCCTCCTTTGGTGGTGACGATGATCACGCCGTTGGCTCCGCGCGAACCGTAGGCCGCCGTGGCCGAGGGATCTTTGAGTACGTCGAACGACAGGATATTTTCGGGGGCGATTTGCCCCAGGTCGGTTCTCGACGCGGGCAGCCCGTCGATGATGATCAGCGGCTCGGCGCCGGGGTTAGCCTGGAACGATGAAGTCCCGCGGACGTAGAATTTAGTATTCATCTCTTCATCAGTCAGGATTCCGGCCATACCGCCGGTCTGCCACCCGATCACTCCCGCTACCTTGCCGGCAAAGGATGCGGTCAGGTCGCTGTTGCTGCTGTGCAAAGTCGCCGCCGACCCCGTGACGCTTTTCCTTGTCCGGGTTCCGTATCCGGTCACGACCACTTCTTCGAGCGAAGTCGATGCAGGGATGAGGTAGAATTCGTAATCGTACCCCCGCTTGATCTCCGTATGCAGGCTGTTGTAGCCGATGAACGATACACGCAGCGTGCCGCCGGGCTTCGCGGGGTCGTACGGGAGCGTGAAACGTCCCCGGGTATCGGTGACTGCCGCGGTATGGGTCCCCTCGACCACCGCTGTGGCCCCGATCAGGGGTGTGCCGTCCGGATCGCATATACGCCCCGTGATC
This sequence comes from Rikenellaceae bacterium, assembly GCA_031551595.1. Taxonomy (GTDB): domain Bacteria; phylum Bacteroidota; class Bacteroidia; order Bacteroidales; family Rikenellaceae; genus JAVBOW01. Next base: position 6,900 of record JAVBNK010000193.1, read on the forward strand.
ACGCCCGCCTGGTCGTTGGCGCGGCTGTAGCTGCCTGCTGTCCGGCTATCGGGGAAAGGCCGGGCATCGGCGGGGCGGGTATAGTGGTTCGCAAGGCGGATGTTCTTTTCCAGGATAAGGAATGCCGTGCGCGAGAGGCTGTCCGGCGGGCACGTTTCCACACCGGTCGCACGCAGGAAATTCACCCCGCCGGGGCGCAGGTCGATGCGGTAGGATACGCTGGTCGTGTCGGCGAAGATGAGCGACAGGGTGGCCGGGCCTTCGGGGAGATCGAAGCTACGGCAGCCGCCTGCCCAAAGCGTCCATCCCATCTTCGACGTGTCGGCCGGGACGACGCTCACCATCAGCGGCCTTACGTCCGTCCTGCCGTCCTTCATCCTGCCCGTTTCCATCCGCAGCAGGCACAGGGGATACTCCCTGCGGTTGTCCAGGCAGGCGATCTGGCCTGCAGACCGTGTCATGACCGTTACGATCTGTTCCCGGAAACGGTCGTCGATCCCTTCACGGGTCAGCGCATGTCGTCCGAAGTCGGTCCGGGGAGTGAACGGGGCGAGTGTCCCGGCAAACGGGTCGGATTCCCATTTCTTGAGTTTAAGGTAGCCCTTGCCGATCGAATATTCGTAGCCGCCTTCGGGCACGAACGTGTTGATCAGCTCCGTGCCGTTATAATAGCCGATGATGTCGTTGCCCGTATGGCGTGCGGGGAACGGCCCGGCCAGCACCGGCCGGGCGTTGCGCGTGCCTTGCCCGTCGCCGAGCTGGTAGAGCGCCCCGCCCGAACTGAGCACCGAAGGCGTTTGGAACAAACCCGCCGAGGGGATATAGAGCGTGCCGAACTGTCCGTTTACGGAGATCATATAGGGGGTCAGCGCGGCCTTTTCTTTTTCGGTGAATACCCCGGTCTGTTTCTTATTGTATTTCAGGACAGTGATATCGCCCTCCGAGCCGCCGGCATCGACCGACAGCACGGTTTTCATCCCTTCCGGGGCCGGGGCGTCCCTGAATACGACCTCGCGGTCACGGGTTTTCATGCGCAGGGTGTGCCTGCCGGGCCTGACCGGGAAGCTGTACACTTCGAGCTGCCCGGCGCGGTGCACGTAGTGGGGCTGCTCGTCGATCCAGATCACCTCGACGCCCTGTAGCCGCCCGTCGACCACCAGATAGGGCGCGATCTGGGTCACGCCGCCCGGATCGGGCTCCGAGTAGGCGTACACGGGCGTCGGGTGCAGGAACCGGTAGTATTCTATGGTGTCCAGCCCCATCCGTCCGCGCCACCGCTCCCAAGCCAGCCGGCCCTGGCGGTTGTGCACGCGCCGGTCTTTGGCGCCGTATTGGACGGCCACCTGGTATTTCGCGTTTTTGGTTTTTCTCTGGATGTGGCCGGGAAGCATCTGCATACCGAATTTCGAGGTGACGGCCCATGCGGTGATGTCGGCGTTGCGTACCGGGCGTCCGCGCCGGTCGGTGACTGCGATCTCCACCGGAGTGGTCTGCCCGGGGTAGACCGACGGTGGGGCGGTGACCTCCATGCGCAGGTTCTTTTCCGAGAAGGCCATGGTTTGGACGGCTTGTTGGGACACTCCGCCCGACAGGTAGGAGAGTTGCAGGGCATAGGCCTGGCGCCCGTTGTCGCGCAGCGTGCGGTCGAGCGAGGTGCCGTAGCCTTTTTCGGTCACCCGGCGGCCCCGGATGACGGTGTACCAGAAGGGTATCCCGGCGGGATTGCCGACGGTGATGCGCACGGTGTCGCCGCTGCGGGCGATGTCCGCTGAGAACAGTTGCGCCCCGTACGCCGGAACGATATACCGGGCGGTATCGGCGCCCACAGCCACCTCGTACCGAGTCACATACCAGGGTATGGCCGCCGTGTAGGGAAGCGCCACCTCGCGGCGGTCGGCGATCTCGCCTTCCCGTCCGAGCGCGGTCACTACGGCAGGCGCTTCGATATCCTTCCCGCCCTCGCGGCGCGTGACGGTCAACATGCCCCGGTCGGCCTTGAATTCGGTGATCGCCGTGCGGCAGTCGCGGCGGAAATATACGCCGGATTCCTGTTTCTCGTTCTCGGCGTTCAGCAGCACGCACCGGACGTTGCATTGGAGCGACACTCCGGCCGGGAAGATCGAGTCGGGCAGGATGACCGTCGTTTCGGCCGCCGTGCCGTCGAGGAGCTGCTCATGCTTCCACAGCACGTCGGGGACGAAGGCTCGGTCGGCGGTGAACTGCGCGCCGTAACGGCCGTTGGCGGTGACGGTGATGCTGACGCGCCCGTCGTAGACAGCCATGTCGTTCTGGTCGCGGGCCCTGAGGGCGAGGCGTATGGTGTCGCCGGCGATGTAACTCCCGCGCGGGACTTTGGCCGTGAAGGTAACGTTCTTCAATTCGTATTCCTCGTACCGGAAACCGCCTTTTACGTCGC
>JAVBNK010000100.1:0-3777 GCA_031551595.1 Rikenellaceae bacterium
AGCCGCCGCCGAAGGCAAGCTGCTCTTCGTGGACATGCACACCGAATGGTGCGGCCCCTGTAAAAAGATGGCGGCCGAGGTCTTCACCCGTCCCGAAGTAGGCGAATATTTCAACCGCACGTTCGTCTGCCTGAAACTCGACGCCGAGAAAGAAGGCGAGCCCCAGCGCACCCGCTATAAGGTAGGCGTATTCCCCACCCTGCTGTTCCTGGACGGCGAGGGCAACCTGGTGCACGAAGCCGCCGGGTCCCTCGACGCCTGCGGGCTGCTCAATGCGGCGAAAAAAGCGGGCGGCGCCAAAGACGACCCCGACAGCCCGTTCAACCTGGAGAAAAATTATCCCGCCCATAAGCACGACGAGCAATTCCTCGCCCGCTACCTGCACTACATGCCCATGACGGGCAAGCGCTGCTATGAAGCGGTCGACGATTACCTGCGCGTTCAGCGCTCGATGCGCGAAGAGCAGTCGGAAATGATGGAATTCCTGATGGAGCACTGCGGGGAACTTCTCCTGGGCGGAAAAGCGGAGGAAATACTCAACCGCAATATGGATACGTACCTCGATATCGCCGCCCCGTCGGAAGCAGGGCGGCTCAGGCAGATCGGGCAGCGCATGTTCATCTCCTCGCGCGACATGGCGCTGGAGCGCCGAGACGCTGGATTATTCAGACTGGCGATGGAATATTGGGCCAACGCTTCCAAAAAACCGGTATTCGGCGATTACGGCAGCCTGAAACTGGAACTGTTGCTGCTCGAAGGCGACACGGCCGGCTATCGCCGCCAGGCCACGATCTACCTGGACAGCATCGCCAACCCGGCCTCCATCGCGCATATCCATGACATGGATAAGGAATATTACGAAAAAATGAGCGGCTCGCTCAACGCCTCGGGCAACTTCGGGCTGTACGCGGACATGGCCAAAGAAGTCTACCGCAACCGCAATGCCCGCTGGCAGACCGACGCCATCGTAAAGGAAAGCCGCCTGCTGCTGGAGGGCGCCAAACGGAAAGATTTCCGCAATATGCTGCGCTGGAGCGACTATGCCATGCAGCTGATGCCGGAGAACTACCTGCCCGTGTCGTTACACGCCGAGATCCTGTATCGCCGGGGAAAGAGGGCCGGGGCCATTGCGTCCATGGAACGCGCCCTGGGTTTGATCCCCGAAGGCGACCGCGCCGAGGGTACGGAAAAGGCCAGGCTCGAAGCCATGAAATCAGGAAAATTTTAACCATCCGATAATAATATGAAAAGAATCGCGTTGCTTATATATTCCGCCTGCCTCGTGCTGACCGTACAAGGGCAAGGCGTCGGTTTCAAACCCTACTCGATGCAGCAAGCCCTTGAAAAAGCTAAAACGGAAGGCAAGATCGTCTTTGCAGACTTCTTCGCCGAATGGTGCGGCCCCTGCAAACACATGGACGCCACCGTACTGGCCGACAAACAGGTCGGCGACTATTTCAACCGGCACTTCATCGCCATCAAATTAGACATCGAAAAAGGCGAAGGCCCCGCCCTGTACCGCCATTATGCCCTCAACGGTATCCCGGGTTACGTGTTCCTCGACGCGCAAGGCGTTATCCTGCACCGTTGCACAGGGGCGATGCCCGCGGCGGATTTCCTGGCCGAGGCCCGCACCGCAAATGAGCGGGGCACGGACCCGGACAACGTTTCCCGCATGGCCGCCCGTTACCCGGCGCAAAAAAACGACGAAAAATTCCTGGCCGATTACCTCGGCAAACTGAAGAAATCGGGTTCGACCGGCCATTTCGAAGTGTTCGAGCAGTACCTCAGGACCCAGCGGAGCATCGATCCGCAAAGCCGTGAAATGGTCATGCTGCTGGCCGGTAACGCAGACCTGCTGGTCTACGGAGGAGAGGCCGACCGCATCATCCGCGAAAACATCAAAAGCGAACCCTGGCGCCTCTACGTGCGCAAGGACGTTCGCGAGGCGTTCCTTAAGTTCCCTGAGAAAATGCTGGCCAACACGGCACGCCATGCCACCGCCATGAACGACCCGCAGATGCTCAAAAATGCCTTCCGACGCGCCCGGGAGGACAAATACGACCTGTCGCCGTCCCAGCAACAGGGTATGCTGGTCGAACTGTATAACGCCACGGGGCGCGGCGAAGAACTCAAACCCCTCGCCTTCGAGCGCATCGAGGAGTATTATAACAGCCTGGACGTGGAGAAATTACAGGAAGGCGAACGCACCGTCCGGGAGATCATCGCCAAAGAACCCAACCGCAAAGTAGTGTCCAATGCGGTGATCTACGGCGACAAACTCGCACGCCTGGTGAAGGTCTATGCCGGTTATGCGTCCACGCCCCAGGAAAAAGCGAATGTGATGCGCTGGGCGCAGCGTGTATACGATTTGGTGCCCACCCGTTTCGAAAATGTCGATTTTTTCGCGGATATGCATTATCTTTGCGGCGACCGCAGCGAGGCCCTGCGCTTTAAGGCCCGGGCATACCGTCTGGCGCAGGGTACGGAAAACGAAGCGGCGGCCAGAATTCAATATGAAAAAATGATACATCCAAAATAATAACCCTAAAAACCGACCGATGACAAAGAAACTCCTGATCGCATTGGCATTCGTGTGGGCGTGCGCTCCCGGCGCATACGCATCTTCTGCCAGACCGGAAAAAAAGAACAAAAAAACAGAGCAGGCGCCCCCCGCACAGCCCCAGCAGGGACCACAACAACGCCAGGGGCAACCCCAGCAGGGAGGCCCGGTCGCCTATAAAGACCTGGTCAACAAGAACACCAAGACGATGAACGGCATGTTCAAGATCCACATGACCGGCGGCCGCTATTTCTTCGAGATTCCCGATTCGCTCTTGAGCCGCGATATCCTCGCGGTGACGCGCATCAGCAAAGCCCCCACCGATCCCGACAAGGAAAAAGTGGGATACCCGGGCGACCCGGTGAATGAAACCGTGGTGCGTTTCGTGATGGCCCCGAACAACAAATTATTCATCTGCGAAGCGCAGTACAGCGCCAAAGCGTCGGACACCACCCGCATCTACCGCGCCCTGGCCAATTCGAGTATGCCGGCGATCCTTGCAACGCTCGACGTGCGTGCGTTCAACCAGGACACGGTACGCAAATCGGTCGGCGTGGTGGTCGACGTGACCGACTACATCTCCAAGACCGACCGCGGGCTGTTCACCTTTGAAGACCCGTTCCGTAAAAAGGCGGGGCTGGGCAACATGAATCCCGACGCCAGCTTCATCGCCGGACTGGCCGCGTTCCCGATGAACATCGAGGTGAGGACGGTGAAAACCTTCATGCGCATCCCGCCGATGGGGACCAACCAGAACCAGGCCGCCATGTTCGGCCCCTCGACCCCGCCGCTGACCTATGAACTCAACACTTCGCTGGTGCTGCTGCCCAAGGTGCCGATGAAACAGCGCATCGCCGATCCCCGCGTGGGCTATTTCTCCATCCCGTACACCAAGTTCGACGACGACCAGCAGGGCATCGAAAGGCAGGCCAAGATCACCCGGTGGAGGCTCGAGCCCAAAGAGCAGGATATCGAAAAATACAAAAACGGAGAGCTGGTCGAGCCCAAAAAACCGATCGTGATCTATATCGACCCCGCCACCCCGAAAAAATGGGTGCCCTACCTGATCCAGGGCGTGAACGACTGGCAGGCGGCCTTCGAGCAGGCAGGCTTCAAGAACGCCATCTACGCCCTGGAGGCCCCTTCGCCCAAGGAAGACCCCACATGGAGCCTCCAGGATGCACGCCACTCGGCGATCGTCTACAAACCGTCGG
>JAVBNK010000199.1:0-5243 GCA_031551595.1 Rikenellaceae bacterium
AACACCTCGGGCAACATGTCCTTATCGACCGCAATATCGCCGCGAAGATCGCCGACAGCCTGGTCGTGGAGGGGTGTCCGGAGGTGCTTGAGGTGGGGTGCGGCACGGGGGTGCTCACACATTTCCTGCTGGACCGCGAGGCCCGGGGCGAAATGAGGCTCCACGGCGCCGAAATCGACCGCGAAAGCGTTGAATACCTCCACCGGCATTACCCTGCATTCACTCCGCGGCTCATCGAAGGCGATTTCCTGCGGATGGACCTGGCGGCGATGTTTCCGGCGGGCGTATGCGTGATCGGTAATTTCCCGTACAATATTTCTTCACAGATATTTTTCAGGATCCTGGAGGCGCGCGACCGGGTGCCGCAGGCGGTGGGTATGGTGCAGCGCGAGGTGGCGGTCAGGATCGCAGAAAAGCCGGGTAGCCGTGAGTATGGCATCCTGAGCGTGCTGTTGCAGGCGTGGTACGACATCGAGTACCTGTTCACGGTCAACGAAAATGTATTCAACCCGCCCCCGAAGGTCAAAAGCGCGGTAATCCGGCTGCGTCGCAACGGCGTGAAGGCGCTGGATTGCGACGAGCGGCTGTTCGTGCAGGTGGTTAAGGCCGGTTTCGGCCAGCGGCGCAAGATGCTGCGCAATGCGCTCCGGGCGGTATTCGGCGATTTCGGGGGGCGGGAGCATCCGTTCTTCGGCCGCAGGGCCGAAACCCTTTCGGTAGCGGAGTTCACGGAGTTGACGCGCTGGGTCGCGGCCCATCGCAGGTAGCAGGCAGTTTGCCGCGGGAGGGTAAATATGCAGGGTTTGTTTAATCTCTAAGGGTTCTATTCCCCGCCGGTTTGGTTACCCATGCTTCACATGGGTTTCCTCCCCGCGGTCCGGCAACTCAAGTAAACTTGGTTCTGCCCTCGCCCGCAGCGTCGGTTGCTGCGGGGTTGTTTAATCTCTAAAGGTTCATTCCCCTGCAGTTTACTGCGTTTTGCATTTCCATCCTGCGGCTGCGGGGGGGGGCGATGCAACGCGTCGGGCCGCAGGACGTAAGCCTGCATTGCAGGCTTTTCCTGTTTCGCGCCCCGGCCATTCAAACAAGTTTGATGGCGCCCGGCTTGGCGTCGGTTGGCAGTTGCCGCAGGCAACTGCACCCTTGAATACCCCGCGGCAAGTTGCGGGGTTGTTGATCCTAAGTTTACTATTGATCGGACGAACGGTCCTGCGGGTGGTTTGCCAGGTTTTTCCCTGCCGCCCGGAGTCAGTCGAAAGGCCGGGCGGGAGCACCGATTTCAGGGGGGTGACGTGGGGGTTGAATCGGGGATCTCGCGTTATTGGCCGGAATATAAAGCGCATAGCCATGCGCCCTCATCCGGAACCCGCATGAAATGTATGCCGCCGGCGGGCTTATTTGCGGATGCCGGTGAATTATTGGAAAAAAATCATTTACTTTGTGGCTCGGTATTATTGACCCGATACTATGACCCTGTCTGCAAGAGTAATACGGATATACTTGCTGGCCCTGGTGGCCTGCTGGGCGGTGTGGCCCCTGGCCGCTACGGCCAATTCTCCCGATTCGACGGGCGGTCCGATACTCATTATCAGTTCTTATAATCCCGAAACGCAGCAGACGGCCAAGAATATCTCGGAATTCATCGACGAGTACAACTCCCATGGGGGCAAACACCCCAAGATGATCGAAACGATGAATTGCAAAAGCTTCTCCGAGGCGCTGATCTGGCCCGAGAAGATGCGCGAATATATGCTCAAGTACCGGGGCAAGGACCGTCCGGCGCTGATCGTGATCCTGGGCCAGGAGGCGTGGGCGGCCTACCTGTCGATCGACCGCCAGCTGATCGATACGACCATCCCGGTGTTGTGCGGCATGGTCAGCCGCAATGCGGTGATGCTTCCGGACAAGAACGCCAACCTGCGCGAGTGGGAGCCGGAATCGGTATTGTTCGAGGATATCGCCACCAGCAACGTGGTGTCGGGGTATCTCTACGATTACAATATCGACAAAAATATCCAGCTGATCCGCCAGCTTTATCCCAAAACCCAGAATATCGCATTCCTTTCGGATAATACTTACGGAGGGGTGTCGCTCCAGGCCTATGTGAAGCGGCAGATGCGCAACTACCCCGACCTGAACCTGATCCCGCTGGACGGGCGCAAATTTTCGCAGTCGACCCTGATCAAGAACCTCGAAAACCTGCCGGACAATACGGTGCTGTTGCTGGGGACGTGGCGGGTGGATATCAATGACCGCTATTTCCTGAACAACACCCTGCCGGATATCACTGCGGCCAACCCTAAAGTCCCCTGCTTCACGCTGACCTCGATCGGTATCGGCCACGGAGCGGTCGGAGGCTACGTGCCGACCTACCGGTATATAGGTAAGGACCTGGCCGCGATGGCGTTGCAGTATGTGGACGCCCCGACCACGGGCAAAAAGCTGCATGCGCAGTATATCCCCAACACCTACCTGTTCGACTACAAGAAGATCGTGCCGCTGGGGATCAGGGAGAGCGACCTGCCCGATCCCAAGCAATTTGAAAACCGCGACGAGGCGTTCCTGGTCAAATACAAGACCGAATTGTTCTACATCCTGGCGCTGTTCGTGGTGCTGGTGTTCGGTTATTTCGTGGTGTTCTACTACTTCTTCAAGGTCAAGAAACTCAAGGATGCCCTGGTACAGTCCGAGGAGGACAATATCCTTATCCTGAACAACCTGAGGGCTGAGATCAAGTATATCACCCCGGACTATAAGATCAAGTGGTTCAACAATGCGATCGACGGCAGCTTCCAGCGCAACCCGGCCGAGTCGCAGGGGACCTATTGCTACAAGACGCTGTACGGATTGGATAAGGTGTGCGATTTCTGCCCGGTGGACGAGGCCATAGCCACGGGAGAAAGGGCCGAAAGTACGGTGGAGATGCCCGGCAACAAGTTCATCACGATGCTCGCCACCCCGGTGTATGGCAATAACCATGAGCTGATCGGCGTGGTGGTGCGCTCGGAGGACGTTTCGCGGGATAAGGAACGCGAACGCGAGTTGCGTGCGGCCAAAGAAAGGGCCGAGGAGTCCGACCGCCTTAAAACGGCGTTCCTGGCCAATATGAGCCATGAGATACGCACGCCGCTCAATGCGATCGTGGGCTTTTCGAGCGTGATGATCGCCGACGGCACCTCGGACGAAGAGCGCCAGGCGTACGCCGAGATCATCCGCACCAACTCCGACCTGCTGTTGCGCCTGATCAATGACATCCTCGACATATCGCGCCTCGAAACGGGTAAACTGACCTTTACGTTCGCCCCGTGCGAGATCGTTTCGCTGTGCAGCAGCGTGATCACCACCACCAGCTACGCCACCCACAGTACGGTCAACTTCGTGCTCGATGCGCCGGTGGAAAGTTTCGAGTTGCTGACCGATGTCCAACGCCTGCAGCAGGTGTTGATCAACCTGATGTCCAACGCGGTGAAATTCACCCACGAGGGGTCGATCACGCTGGGCTTCCGCATTGATAAGGAGAACGATATGGCGATGTTCAGCGTGACCGATACGGGCTGCGGCATCCCGGTCGAGAAACAGAAACTGGTTTTCGAGCGTTTTGCCAAGCTGGACGAGTATGTCCAGGGCACGGGCCTGGGGCTTGCGATCTGCAAGATCACGGTCAAGCTGTTCGGCGGCGACATCTGGGTGGACGAGGATTACAAGACCGGTGCCCGGTTCGTATTTACCCATCCGCTCCATCCCGGCACCGCGCAGTAAGGTGCCGGCCGGAGTTTGGCGGTGAATACTCTTACGGTCCTTTCGGGCCTTGCCGGCTACGTTTTTTTCCGCCCGCCCGCCCGTAGTCCGCGAAGCGATCCCTCTCCCCAATGCCCGGTAATCCTACCCGGTAATAACATTCAGACAGTTTCCGCATGAAGAAAGAGCTTACCCCCGAAGAAGAATTCGTGATTGTGCACAAAGGCACCGAAGCGCCTTTCACGGGCGAGTATACCGATTTTTTCGGCAACGGCTACTATGCCTGCCGCCGGTGCGGCGCGGCGTTGTACCGCTCGGCCGACAAATTCCAGTCGACATGCGGCTGGCCGTCGTTCGACGATGAGATCGAAGGGGCGGTCAGGCGTTCGCCCGATGCCGACGGACGCCGCACGGAAATCACCTGCGCGGCCTGCGGCGGCCACCTGGGCCACGTTTTCGAAGGCGAATACTACACCCCGAAAAATACGCGCCACTGCGTCAACTCGATCTCGATCCGCTTCGTCGAGGGGAAATGATATAGCGCCGAGTCGTCCGGCGCTTTTTTTGCGAATGATGCATAAAAAGTTATGTTTTGGGAGGAATTATGGTTATGTTTGCGATGTGACTAATCCTCAAAAATTTGCATAATATGAAAAAATGGTTGTTTTCGGCCTTGTTCGTTGTGGCGGGTATGGCCACGGCTTACGGGCAGTGGTGCGGCGAGAGCCGGTACACCCAGGCGCAGGCCGACAGTATCGTGAAGTCCATGGGCGATTCGATCGGGCGCATGACCCGCGCCGACTACATTAAGATCGACGACATCACGCTTGAGTTCATGACCATGCAAGCCCTTACGCCGCAGCAGAGGACGCGGTTCTGGATCGAGAAATTCGACGAGGTGTTGACGCTGGACTGGAGCGACGCCGAGCGTGCCCATATCCGCAAGATGCGCGACTATATGGCTGAGAACGGACTGAAGCTCTATTCGCAGGATTGCCCGGAAGAACTGCGCAAACAGTCGCAAAAGACCATTGAGGAGTGGCAGAAATATGCGGTGGATACGTTCGGATGGACCCCGAAGGTGATTTACGGCGTGGGGTGGAAACTGCACCGCATGACCGATAAGGACGGCACGCTCGATTTGCCCTACACGGGCTGCGTGCCGGAAGACAAACCGGCTGAAAATCCGGCTGAAAATCCGGCTGAAAATCCGGATGGAAAACCGGCCCCGCAACCCGCCGGAACGAAACCCGCGGCACAACCCGCCGCCGCAAAATCCGCCGCTGTCCCGGCCGTGAAAACAGCCCGGTAGATGCCCGGACTTCCATCCGCCCCGGATACCTTCGATGAGGTATCCGGGGCGGATTATTTCATGCGTTATTGGTAGTTTGAATTAAAAAATCACTACATTTGTGATTGTTCAAAAATTTTCTGCCCTTGAGCGGGATCATGGAACATAAGGCCACGGTGGAACATGTCGACGGAGAGTGCGTCGACGTGGTGAT
>JAVBNK010000048.1:0-19424 GCA_031551595.1 Rikenellaceae bacterium
CCCGGCTTGTCGTTGGGGTGGGCCTTGCCTGCGAATACGAACTGCACGGGCCGTTCGGGATTGTTCACTATGGCCGCCAGGCGGTCGAGGTTGGTGAACAGAAGGTGCGCGCGCTTGTAGGTTGCGAAACGGCGCGCGAAGCCTATGGTAAGCACGTCGGCCTTGAACGATTCGCGGATCTGCACCATCTGGCGCGGCGAGTCGAAACGCAGTTGCGAGGGGTCGCTCACGCGCTTGCGGATGAAACGTGCGAGTTTGTCCTTGAGCACCATGCGCTCGGCCCACAGTTCGCCGTCGGCGATGTCGTACACCTTCTGCCAGGCCGGTATATCGTAGTTATGCTGTAAAAATCCTTCGGGGAAGTATTTCGCGTAGAGCTTGCGCAGGTTGGGGGCCGTCCAGGTGGGGAAGTGGACGCCGTTGGTGACGTAACCGATGTGCAGCTCATCCTTGAAGTAGCCGGGCCACATGCCGCCCAGCACGTCTTTGGACACCTCGCCGTGGAGCCAGCTCACGCCGTTGACCTCCTGCGAGAGGTTGCACGCCAGGAACGACATCGAGAAACGCTCACCCGGGTCGTTGGGATGGGTCGTGCCCAGGGTGATAAACTGGTCCCAGGTGATGCCCAGCCGGTCGGGGTAATGGGACATGTACTGGCGGATCATCGCCTCGGGGAAGGCGTCGTGGCCTGCCGGGACGGGCGTGTGGGTCGTAAAGAGCGACGAGGAGCGCACCACTTCGAGCGCTTCGCTGAACGAAAGCTTATGGCGCGACACATACTGGTGGATGCGTTCGATGCCCATCAGCGCGGCGTGGCCTTCGTTGCAGTGGTAAACGTCCTGCCTGATGCCCAGCAGCCCGAGGGTGCGGATGCCGCCGATGCCGAGCAGGATCTCCTGCTTGAGGCGGTTGCCCCAGTCGCCGCCGTAGAGGTGGTGGGTGATCGAGCGGTCCTCGTCCAGGTTCAGGTCGTGGTCCGTATCGAGCAGGTAGAGGTCCGTGCGGCCGACCTCGCATTTCCAGATGCGTGCAGTCACCACGCGCCCCGGGAACGACAGCTGCACCGAACTCCAGTTGCCATCCGCGTCGCGCACGGGCGATATGGGCAGTTTGTAGAAATTCTGCGCCTCGTAGCTGGCCTCCTGCGCCCCCTGCGACGAGAGTTTCTGGGTGAAGTACCCATACCTATATAATAGGCCGACGGCCACCATCGGCACATTCTTGTCGCTGGCCTCCTTGAGGTAGTCGCCCGCGAGGATGCCCAACCCTCCCGAATAGACCTTCAGCGAGTTGTGCAGGCCGTATTCCATGCTGAAATAGGCGATCTTTGGGCCCTGCGCCGATTTTTTTTCCTCCATGTAGGCGGTGAAGGTGGCGAACACGGCGTCCATCATCGCCAGGAACCGCTCGTCTTTTTCCAGCTCTTTGAAACGCGCGGTGTTGAGGCGGTCGAGGAAGACGATCGGGTTGTGGTCGCAGGCGTGCCACAACTCCAGGTCGATGTATTCGTAGAGCTCGTGCGCCCCCGAGGTCCATGACCACCAGAGGTTTTTGGAGAGCGTTTCGAGGGGGTGCAGCCGCGCGGGCAGCGAGCGGTCGATCATCAGGCGGGTCCATCCCGGTGCATTGCTGACCAACTGCTGGCGCACAAAGTTGATCTGCTCGTTGAAAGCCCCGCCGCCCTCGTAGTTGACGCGGTGCGTACGCGAAGCCATGTTGGTGAACGCCAACTCGTAGGCTTCCTTGTAATACATCACCAGGTTATCCCACAGGGCGGTCTTGGAAATAGCGAGCGCCGACGCGCGGTGGGCTTCCATCTCCTTGGGTTTCATGCCGGCGTAACGCAGGATGGCTTCGGCGATATGCGTGGCCACATCCGGGTCGTTGGTGTCGTTTCGCGCGATCACGTCCACGCCCTTGTGGTCGTCCGACTGCTCGTCCACCCACAGCCCGAACCCGGCCAGGCTCGTCGTGATCGTGGGTACGCTGAACGCCACGCTTTCCAGCGGGGTGTAGCCCCACGGCTCGTAATACGACGCGAACACGGTGATGTCCATGCCGGCCAGCAATTCATAATAGGTTTTGTTGAAGATGCCGTCGTCGCCGTTCAGGTACGAGGGCACGAAGATCACCTTCACGCGCCCGGCGGGGTCCAGCAGGCGGCTGTTCTTCATGGCGCCCACCACCGGGTCCCACTGCATGGCGTGCAGGTAGTGGGTGGCGTTGGCGTAAATGGCCTTGTCGATGGGTTGCGAGGGATCGGCCAGATGGGCCTGCAGGTCCTTGCGAGGGCCGTCAATGCCTGCCGGGACAGTGATGTAGGCCAGGATATTGCGGCCGTCGCCGTCGCGTACGGCGATCTGCTTGAGCGCCTCCAGCAGCACGTCGATCCCTTTGTTATGGAATTCGTAGCGTCCGCTCGTGCCCACGATCAGCGGGTCCTTGTCGAATTTCACGCCCAGGCACGCCTCCGCCACGCGGATCATCAGCGCACGGCTCTCCGTGCGGCGCGTTTCGAGTTCCTTGCCCGTCCAGGTGATGTCGTCCTCGAAGCCGTTGGGGGTGACGATGTCCACGTCGTGGCCCAGCAGGTACTGGCACTCGCGCGAGGTGATGTCGCTCACCGTGGCGAAACAGTCGTAGTTTTCGGCGGCGGTCTTTTCGATCGAATGTTTGGCCACCACGCCGAACTGGCGGGCGTATTCGTCGGCGTCGAATTTTTCGAGGTTGCCGTACAGGGGCAGCCCGTTCCCGGCCAGCGAACGTCCCATCACCGTGGCGTGGGTCGTGAAGACGGTGGCGATATAGGGCGAACTCTTACGCAGGTAAAGCCCTCCGCTGCTGGTCATCCACTCGTGGAAATGTGCGGCCACGCGGTCGGCGGTGGTGCAGTAGACCGACACATAGCTTTCGATCACTTTCCCGGCGGCATAGCCGAACAGCACCGGCTCGATATAGTCCCACTGGCCGCTGATCGAGTCCACCTTGTAGGCTTCCCACAGGAACTTGAGCACTTCGTCCTTGCGGGGCACGAACGAGCTGAAATCCACGAGGATGGCGATCGGGTTGCCTTTGATGTTCCATCGCCCGACCTTGATGCGGATGCCGTCGTTATAGACCGTCTGCCGCCATGCTTTCAGCAGGTTGGGGTCTTCGGTGAATTCGGGGCTTCCGCCGTTGCGGTGTACGTCGGGGCCTATGGTGATGTACGAGTCGCCGAGTGCGCCGGTCATCGTGAGCGCTTTCGAGGCCACCACCGTGTGGATGCCGCCTACCTTGTTGCATACTTCCCAACTCACCTCGAACAACATGCTCGGGCCGTGATTGAATTCTTTCTTCGGGGACATATTTTGTGTGGTTTTTAAGATGCCAAATTGCAAATATACTATTATTCCATGTTTTTTCTATGCCATCAGCCGGCAAATAATGTCGTCCGACACCAGGAACCGCCCTTCCGGGATGGCGTAGCGCCCGTCGCACCGCACGATCATCCCCGAGGCCAGCAGCGGTACGGCGGCGGCGGCCAGGCTTTCCGCCCGTGCGGTCCCGAAGCGGCGTGCGACCTCGGCCGGGTCGGCCCCGCGCGAGGTGCGCAGCGAGGTCATCACGTACTCGTCGTAAAGTTCCGCGTCCGTCAACGTTTCGCTTTCGTACGCGGGTGACTGCATATATCCTGCCAGGGACGCCTCGCACCACATCCTTAGCCTGTTGCCGTCGTAGGAATGGGCCGAGGGGCCGAGGCCGAGGTAGGGCGTGCCATCCCAGTAGCCGCTGTTGTGGCGCGCGTGGCGGCCGGGCAGGGCGAAGTTCGATATTTCGTAGTGTTCATATCCCGCCCCTGCGAGCGTACGGCACAGCGTTTGGTACTCTTTTTGTCCTTGTTCTTCCGTTGCGGGCCGCAGGTTGCGGCGGCCGAACGGCGTACCCGGCTCGATGGTAAGGTGATAGGCCGAGATGTGTTCCGGGCGCAGCTCCAGGATTTGCCCGAGCGAATGTTCCCATTGCGCCGCACTCATGCCGGGGATGCCGTAGATAAGGTCGACGGAGATATTCGAAAACCCGGCGCGGCGGGCGTCGCGGACGGCCCGGACGGCCTGCGCGGCGGTATGGCGGCGGTTCATGAATTGCAGAAGGCCGTCGCCGAACGACTGGATGCCGATGCTCAGGCGGTCGAAGGGCAGGGTGGCCAGCGCATCGAGGTACGCAGGGGTGAGGTCGTCGGGATTGGCTTCGAGGGTGGCCTCTTCGAGGGAGGATACATCCCAACGCTCGCCGATTGCGTTCCAGATGCGGCGCAGCACGTCCGGGGCCAGCAATGAAGGCGTCCCTCCGCCGAAGTAGACCGTGCGTAACGGATGGCCGCCTAACGAGCCGCGGCGTGCGTGCATCTCGGCGATGAGCGCATCGGCGTAACGGTCCTGTTCCCCGGCCGAGGCGGTCGAGTAAAAGTCGCAGTAGTGGCACCGCGACCGGCAAAACGGGATATGGATATAAAGGCCTGCCAATGTGTCGGATAAATGTCCTGCCGCGTGCGGTGATGCGGATACCGCCTCCCGCGGCTGCGGGGCTCGCGCCCCGGGATGTCGCGATCGCCTTCGGGCAACCGCAATTTGGCCGAAATCCTCTCCGCCGGCTGCGGGCCGGACCGAAAAGCGATTGTTTCCAAGGCAAAGATACAAAACTGCCGGGGTATATTAAAATATTTTCAAAAATAAACAACCCCGCAGCTTGCTGCAGGGTATTCAAGGGCGCAGTTGCCACAGGCAACTGCCACATCCTGCGGTTGCGGGGCACACCGTAAGCGCGGGCTGCGGGATGTAAATGCAAAACACAGTAAACCGCACGGGAATTTAACCCGTAGGGATTAACCTGAAATTAATTGTTATTAAAATAACAAAACAAGAGGACAACCAAAGAAAGTTTTTATTATCTTTACGCCAATTTGTGCCGAACGGAAGATTTAAACTCTAAAATATAAAAAAATTATGGCAACGATCGATCTGAAGAAGTACGGGATCACGGGTACGACCGCGATCATCCACAACCCCAGCTACGAAGAACTGTTCCAGGCCGAGATGGACCCGAAGAGCGAAGGTTTCGAAAAAGGCACGCTGACCGATACGGGCGCGGTGGCCGTCAAAACGGGTGTGTTCACGGGCCGCTCGCCCAAGGACCGCTATATCGTCGAGGACGCCGTCAGCCGGGACACCATCTGGTGGGACGGGGTGATCAACCGCCCGGTTTCGACCGAAGTATGGGGCGAACTCAAGGGCCTCGTGCAGAAAGAACTGTCGGATAAGAAACTGTATGTTGTGGACACGTTCTGCGGCACGAACAAGGACACCCGCATGAAGGTGCGCTTCATTATGGAGGTGGCCTGGCAGGCCCATTTCGTGACCAACATGTTCATCCGCCCGTCGCATTACGAGTTGGAGAACTACGGCGAGCCCGATTTCGTGGTGATCAACGGCAGCAAATGCACCAACCCGCGCTGGAAAGAGCACGGCCTGAACAGCGAGGTGTTCGTGCTGTTCAACCTTACGGAAAAGATGCAGGTCATCGGCGGCACGTGGTACGGCGGCGAGATGAAGAAAGGCATGTTCTCGATGATGAACTACTACCTGCCGCTGAAGGGCATGGCGTCGATGCACTGCTCGGCCAACGTGGGCGAGGCGGGCGACGTGGCGATCTTCTTCGGCCTCTCGGGCACGGGCAAGACCACCCTTTCGGCCGACCCGAAACGCTACCTGATCGGCGACGACGAGCACGGCTGGGACGACAACGGCGTGTTCAACTACGAGGGCGGCTGCTACGCCAAGGTGATCAACCTGAGCAAGGAGAACGAGCCCGACATCTGGCGTGCCATCAAGCGCGACGCCCTGCTGGAAAACGTCACGGTACGTCCCGACGGTTCGATCGACTTCGCCGACGGATCCGTGACCGAAAACACCCGCGTTTCGTACCCGATCTATAATATCAGCAAGATCGTGCTGCCCTCGAAGGCCGGCCACCCGAGCAAGATCATCTACCTGTCGGCCGACGCGTTCGGCGTGTTGCCCCCGGTGTCGATCCTCGACAAGGCCCAGGCTCAATACCACTTCCTGTGCGGTTACACCTCGAAGCTGGCCGGCACCGAGCGCGGCATCACCGAGCCCGTGCCCTCGTTCTCGCCCGCCTTCGGCGAGGCGTTCCTCACGCTGCACCCCACGGTCTACGCCAAGACGCTCTCCGACAAGATGGAGCGGCACAACGCCACGGCCTACCTGGTCAACACGGGCTGGAACGGCACCGGCAAGCGCATCTCGATCAGGGATACCCGCGCCATCATCGACGCGATCATCGACGGATCGATCAACTCCGCGCCCAAGGTCCATATTCCGGTGCTGAACCTCACGGTGCCCGCCAAACTGAACAATGTGTCGGAAGGCATCCTCGACCCGCGCCAGACCTACGCCGACGTGAAGCAGTGGGAGGAAAAGGCCCGCAGTCTGGCCGCCAAATACATCAAAAATTTCGAACAGTACTGTGATACCGAACACGGCAAATCCCTGATCCCCGCCGGTCCGCAGCTGTAGCCTTTTGCCTTCTGTTGTAAAAGGAAACCATAATTTTCCCCGCCGGGGGGGCCGCGGCGGCATGCGGCCTCTGCCCCCACGATTTTCCCAGGAAAGGCCAGGGAAGGTGGCTGCCGTTGGACAGGATTTGGGATTTTGCGGTTTTGTTGTATCTTTGTGGGCTCAAAAGAATAAAAAGCGAAAATATATGGCAACGACAGCCGATTTGAAGAACGGGATGTGCATCGAATTCAACGGGAAGACCTGTGTGGTCGTCGAGTTCCAGCACGTCAAGCCGGGCAAAGGTCCCGCATTCGTACGTACGAAACTGAAAAACCTGGAAAACGGGCGTGTCCTTGAGAATACGTTTACGGCAGGCGTGAACATCGAGCCTGTGCGCGTGGAGCGCCGCCCCTACCAATATCTCTATGACGACGACATGGGCAGCAATTTCATGCACACCGAAACTTTCGAGCAGATCGTGATCGACCGCAACATGATCGAAAACAACGACCTGATGCGCGAAGGCCAGGTGGTGGAGGTGATGTTCCATACGGAGAAGGAGCAGGTGCTTTCGGCCGAGCTTCCGCCGATCGTGGACATGGAGGTGACCTACACCGAGCCGGGCATCAAGGGCGATACGGCCTCGACCAACTCGCTCAAACCGGCGACGGTCGATACGGGAGCCACGGTGCGCGTGCCGCTCTTCATCCAGACCGGCGAGAAGATCCGGGTCGATACCCGCACCCGCGAATACTACGAACGCATCCGGTAGATCCTACGGACCCCGCCCGACGAGGCGGGGTTTTTTATTTCGGACTTCGGTCTGCTCAAAGTCCGGCAGCCCGCAGCCGGCCAGCGCAGCAAGGACAGAGGTCCGCGGACGATGCCTTGCCGGGAGGGGGGGCAAACGAAGTGCAGTCCGTTTTCCGCCCGGTGCGGAGGGCTGCGCCCGACAGCCTGCGGCAGTCGCTTGCCTCCGCCGGCTGCGGGGGTCGTACCGACATTTCGGTTAAGCGAAGGCAGAAGCCGTTTACGGGTTTTGCCGGGCGTAAGAACCGGGGCCGGTCCTAAGACCGGACGGGCTCACGGACTTTAGCAAGTAAATAGAACGCCGTTCGGTGGTACGGGCTGCGGAAAGTGGCGCCGCCTGTGGCAGTGCGGGCTTTTTGCGCTCCGCCGAAAATAATGCTATCTTTGCCCAATAAAATAAAGAAAGGATGTACAGGCTGGGAAAATACAGCGCCGGGGACGGCATGAGCGACCTGGTGTGCGAAAATTACCGCACGTTGCCCGTGCTGAGCCGTTTCGGCATCGGGCTGGGCTTCGGCGATCGGACGATCGGCGAGGTGTGCGCGGAGAACGCGGTGGATACGGCGACGCTGCTGGCGGTGGTCAATATGCTGGCCGAGGGGGATTGCACGCCCGATACGGTGCGGTCGGTTTCGGTGGCGTCGCTGCTGGGCTACCTCCACAAATCGCATGAATATTTCCTGGACTTCAGGCTTCCGGCGATCCGCAGCCAGCTTGCGGAGGTGATCCGCCAGGACGGGCGCGGCGACATCGGTGCGGCGATCCTGGGCTATTTCGACGAATATGTGGCCGAGGTACGCCGGCATATGGCCTATGAAGAGGATAAGGTATTCCCTTATGTACGCTCGCTGCTCGGAGGATGCAGGCAGGAGGAATACAACATCGGTATCTTCCGCAAGCACCACAGCCAGGTCGAGGCCCGCCTGACGGAGTTCAAAAATATCATTATCAAATACTTTCCTGCGAAGAGCACCAACGAGATCAACGGTGTGCTGTTCGATATCTTCAATTGCGAGCAGGACCTCGCGTCGCATAACGACGTGGAAGACCGCCTGTTCGTGCCTGCGGTGATGCTGCTCGAAACGCAAAACTCCCGCCGCCGATGAGTATGCCGCGTAAAATCACGATCGCCGAGCCGTCGGACATCGTCCGTATGGGTATCGTGGCGTTGCTCCGGCGTACGGGGTCGCTGAATGCCGAGATCTCGGAAATCCCCGATCCGGGACAACTCAAAACCATGTTGCCGTGGCATAAACCCGATATCCTGGTGATCTCGCCGTCGTCGGTGGGCGCGTTGCCGCTCACGCAGCTGCGCAAGGAGGCGGGCAACCCGGCCCTGAAGATCGTGGCGTTGCAGACCTCGCTCGTACCCCCGCAGGTTTTGCAGCCCTACGACGAAGCGATCTCGCTGTACGACAGCGCCGCGCAGATAGGGGAAAAACTGGGCCGCCTGGCCGCGGATGCCGGTGAGCCGCGCCGCCAGGAACCGCTCAGCCAACGGGAGAAGGAAGTGGTCGCCTGTGTGGTTAAGGGCATGACCAACAAGCAGATCGCTGAGGTGCTGAACCTTTCGGCGCATACGGTGGTCACGCACCGCCGCAACCTGTCGGCGAAACTGGGGATCCACAGTACGGCCGGCCTGACGATCTATGCGATCGTCAACCGTCTGGTGACCCTCCAGGAGGTGAGCGAACACCTTCCGGAGCAGGGAGGCACGGCCGAGGTTTGATCGGGCTTGTATGATTTGCGGGGTGCGTTTGTTTTCCGGGCAGGCCGCGTGAAGACGGCGAGCCGCCACTTTTTGGGCATAATCTTGTATAATTAAAAAAAATATGTAACTTTGATGCTGGCATTAATGTGGACATTCGGATTATTGTGTGTGTGTAATTAGATGATAATTAGTGCGGTATGAGTTTTGCCGCTGCTCTTGAAACCTGCGAATGAAGAAAACCAAATACTAAAACACAAATCGTATTAATCAAACTTTAACACATTATGAAAAAACTTTTTTTGATCCTTTCAGTAGCAGGTGCACTCAGCCTGGCGACTGTAAACGTGAACGCCCAAGACCAGGACACTGCCCAGGCCGCTGATACGGAGCAGGTAGACCAGGATGCCGCCGAGGTCAATGCCGAGGTGGATATCGAAGGCGGTATGCCGATGCACCAGGTGCTCAAGCAGAAGTTCCTCGAAGGCGGTGCAGGCTGGATGGCGCCGATCCTGTTGTGTCTGGTGTTCGGTCTTGCGATCGTTATCGAGCGTATCCTCTACCTGAACATGGCTACGATCAACACCAAGAAACTGATCTCGAAAGTGGAGTCGGCGCTGGCCGAAGGTGGTGTTGAGGCTGCAAAAGAAGTTTGCCGCAATACGCGCGGCCCGGTGGCTTCGATCTACTATCAGGGCCTTTCCCGTTATGACGAAGGTATCGACGTGGTCGAGAAAACCGTCGTGTCGTACGGTTCGGTGCAGGTGGGCCAGATGGAGAGCGGCCTGACGTGGATCGGCCTGTTCATCGCCCTCTCGCCGATGTTGGGCTTCTTGGGAACGGTTGTGGGTATGGTTGAGGCGTTCGACCAGATCCAGGCAGCGGGCGATATCTCCCCGGCCCTCGTGGCAGGCGGTATCAAAGTGGCCCTTTTGACCACGCTGTTCGGTCTTGTCGCCGCTATCATCCTCCAGCTTTTCTACAACTACATCCAGTCGAAGATCGACTCGCTGACCGTAGCGATGGAAGACACCTCGATTACCCTGGTCGATATCCTGACGAAATACAACAAAAAGTAATATCCCGACTATGAAGCACTTACCAATAATAAAATATGCGCTTTTGGGTGTGTCGACCCTGTTGTTCCTCATCTGGGTCGCTTTTCAGCCGTTAGAGAGCGTCGACGCCCAGTTGTACTGGTGCTACGGAGTGCTCGCGCTGTCGCTGCTGTTGATCATCGTGTTGCCGATGATCAACATGGTCCAGAACCCGAAGGCCGCCGTGCGTTCCATGCTCGGTTTCGGCCTGGTCGTTGTCGTGTGCCTGATCAGCTATGCGTTGGGCGACGGTTCGCCGGTGGTTAACTCGGGCGGAGGTTTCTTCGAGAACGCAGCCGTCAATAAAATGACCGACGCAGGTATCTATCTTACTTATGTCGCCCTTGTCGCCACGATCTTCGTTGCGATCTTCGGCGAAATAAGGAACTCGTTTAAATAGATCCGGTTTAAAACCAAATAACCAATGGCAAGAAAATATCCGGAAATAAACGCAGGCTCGATGGCCGATATCGCCTTCCTGCTGCTGATATTCTTCCTTGTCGCCACGACGATGAACATCGACTCGGGTATCCAGAGGGTCCTCCCTCCGATGCCTGAAGACGAAAGGGCCCAGGACCCGATGGATATCAAGGAACGCAACGTTCTGATGGTGTTCATCAGCAAGTTCGACAACATCATGGTGGGCGGCGAAAGGATGGATATCACGGAGCTGAAGGACAAGGCCAAGAACTTCGTGCTCAACCCTACGGACGACGTAAACCTGCCTGAAAGGGAGGATACGGAGATCGAAAACTTCCCCGGCGGATCGTACCCGGTCAGCAAGGGCGTGATTTCGCTCCAGAACGACCGGGGAACCAGCTACGAACTCTACCTGAAAGTGCAGAACGAACTGACGCGGGCTTTCAACGAGATCCGTGACGAGCTTTCGGAAGCGAAATTCGGCCGCAAGTTCCTCGATCTGCCCCTCAAACAGCGTAACGCGATCCAGAAAGCCGTGCCCCAGAAGATATCGGAAGCCGAACCGCGTAACGTCGATAACCTCAAAAAGAATTAGGATATGGCAGTCATCAAGAAAAAGGGAAGTAAAGACCTTCCCGCACTATCGACAGCTTCGCTGCCTGACGTGATCTTCATGATCCTGTTCTTCTTCATGGTGTCGACCAGTATGCGCGAACAGGACCTGAAAGTGATGTTCACGGTTCCGGTCGGCAGCGAGGTGCAGAAACTTGAAAAGAAATCGCTGGTGAGCTACATCTACGTGGGCCCGCCGACGAAAGCCCTCCAGGCGCAATTCGGGACCTCGCCGCGTATCCAGCTCAACGACAGTTACAGCCAGCCCCGCGATATCCGCGATTTCGTGGCCTCGGAGCGCAATAACCTCAAGGAGTCGGACCGCGGGTCGATGACCATTTCGATCAAGGCTGACAAGATGGTCCGCATGGGCCTGATCACCGACATCAAACAGGAGCTTCGCCGTGCGAATGCCCTCAAGATCAGCTATACGGCTGGTAAAGGGCGAGTTGACGGCAAAGACCTCTAAGGGTTGAATATACCCTCCATGCGAACGGGCTGTCCATTGCGGGCGGCCCGTTTCATTTTCGGGATGGGGGAGTCCGGGCTTTGGATCGCAGTGTGCGGCCGGAACGGAACCGGGCTGCGTCATGGATGGATTCAGGACCGGGATGGCCGCAAAGGCCGGCCCGGGGACGGGACCGGAAAATGAAGGGAGGGAACGGTAGTGGGAGCAGGTGGGGCAGGGCAGGGGCTGGCAGGGCAGGGGCAGGGGCTGGCAGGGCGTCCGGGGAAGTTACGCTTCCCCCTGCCGCAGATTCCGGGGGGGGGCACCGCGGGGCAGGGATTACTCCCCCTTACCGCAGGCTTCGGGGGCGCTTTTGCCGCAGGAGGTGCAGTCGCCCGCAGCGCAGCCGGAAGCGTCGTCATTGCCGTTTTCCAGGGCGCGCATCTCTTCGGCGGCGCAACGGATGCCGCGTTTTTTCATTTCGGGATTGTCGGCGATCTCGGAGCGGATATGGTGGCCGCGCAGGATGAGCGTCAGCGACATCCCCAGCACCAGGAATCCTATGGCGACCGCCGTGGCGACGATGATCAGGCTTAATCCTTGCATGTGTACAGGTCGAAAAGATTGTAATCTCGCGGCAAAGTTATAAATTTGCATGGATTAAGAGTTGTCTGGGAATTTTTCTCTCGTCCTTTTTCATCTCTTTCCGACATTTTTTCCCGCCAATTTGCAGGGCATATCGGGAATATGACCAGAAACCGGCAGGAGAAATGACTAAAAACAGCGATAGAATTCCCGAATAACTTTAAACTTCATCACTATGAAGATCGTAATTGCGGGCGCCGGCGAAGTGGGCAGCCACCTGGCGAAGATGCTCAGCGGCAACTCGCACGATATCACGATGATCGATCCTGACGGCAAACGCCTCGAAGCGGTGAGCGGCATGGCCGATGTGATCGCCATCGAGGGCGACTGTACGGCGTTCGCCACGCTGAAGCGTGCGTCGGTGCGCCGTGCCGACCTGTTCATCGCCGTGGCGCACGAGGAGAACACCAACACGCTGGCGGCGATCATCGCCAAACAGCTGGGCGCCAAAAAGACCATCGCGCGCATCGACAACAACGAGTACCTGGAGCCCAACAATAAGGAGATGTTCATCAACATGGGCATCGACTACCTGTTCTACCCCGAGAAGATCGCCGCCAATGAGGTGATCACGCTGCTGGGCCACACGTCGACCAGCGAGTACGTCGATTTTTCGGGCGGCAAACTGGCGCTGGTCGTGTTCAAACTGGAATCGTCGTCCAACCTCATCAATAAGAGCCTGCTGGAGGCGACGGTCGATCGCGAACACCTGCCCTACCGTACGGTGGCGATCAGCCGCGACGGCCAGACGATCATCCCGCGCGGCAGCGACATCTTCCAGGAGGACGACACGGTCTATGTGATCACCAATAAGGATTCGGTGAAGACGGTGATGGATTATTCGGGCAAGAAGAACATCGATATCAAGTCGCTGATGATCCTGGGCGGCAGCCGCATCGGGGCACGCATCGCCATGGAGTTGCAGGACGACGTGGATGTGAAACTGATCGAGTACAGCCCCGAAAAGGCTTACAAGCTGGCCGAGGTGCTCGACAAAACGCTGATTATAAACGAGGACGGCCGCAACATCGAAGCGATGCTGGAAGAAGGCCTGAATAATATGGATGCGTTCGTGGCCGTAACGGGGCGCTCGGAAACCAACATCCTGGCGGCGATGATCGCCAAGAAGATGGGGGTGAAGAAGGTGATCGCCGAGGTGGAAAACCTTTCGTATATCAATCTGGCGGAGAGCATCGGCATAGATACCATTATCAATAAGAAGCTGATCACGGCGAGCAATATCTTCCGTTTCACGATGTCGACCGACGTGCAGGCGATCAAATGCCTGACGGGCAGCGACGCCGAGGTGCTGGAATTCATCGCCAAACCCAACTCTCCGGTCACCAAACAGCGCATCCGCAACCTGGGTTTCCCGCATAACGCTATCATCGGCGGCATCGTGCGCGGCGATAAGGTGTTGATCGCCACGGGCGACACGGAGATCAACGCCTATGACCGCGTGGTGGTTTTCTCTCTGCCGGATGCAATTCCCAGAATCTCGAAATTTTTCAATTGATGCCGATCCTTACCAGTATAGTCAATTTCGTATTGTCGCCCCGTATGCGGGCTATCGACCGTTTTCGCGAACGATCCGCGCAAACCCAGCAGGAGCAGCTGCAATGGCTGCTGGAGCGTGCGGCAGGCACGGCGTTCTGCCGCGAACGGGGCCTGGGGCCGGGTTTGACCCCTGAGCAATTCCGCGCCAGGGTAGGGGTGAGTACCTACGAGGAATTCAGCCCGTGGATCGACCGTTGCCGGCGCGGGGAGCGCGACGTGCTGTGGCCGGGGGAAGTGAAGTGGTTCGCCAAAAGTTCGGGCACGACCGACGCCAAAAGCAAGTATATCCCCGTGACGGACGACGGGTTGAACGACAGCCATATGCAGGGCCCGAAGGATGTGATGGCGGTTTTCACGTCGTTGTACCCCGAGTCGGACGTGCTCGCGGGCAAGATGCTGACCCTGGGGGGCAGCAAGCGCATCGAGCGCGAGGGCGAACACGCACTGACGGGCGACCTGTCGGCCATCCTGATCGAGAACACGCCTGCGTTTGCCAACCTGCGCCGGGTGCCGTCGAAGGAAACGGCGCTGATCCCGGATTTCGAGCGTAAAGTGGCCGCCATCTGCGAGGAAACGGTGCGGGAGAATGTGACTTCATTCGCCGGGGTGCCATCGTGGAACCTGGTGATGATGAACCGTGTGCTGGAATACACCGGGGCGGAGAACCTGCTGGAGGTGTGGCCCAACCTGGAACTTTTCGTGCACGGGGGGGTGAATTTCCGCCCCTACCGCGAGCAGTACCGGCGGCTGATCCCCTCGCCGGAGATGAAATACCTCGAAACGTATAACGCTTCGGAAGGGTTCTTCGCGCTGGCCGACCGGCCCGGGGCGGAGGATATGCTGCTGATGCTGGATTACCATATTTACTATGAGTTCGTGGCGATGGCCGACATGCCCGACACATCGAAGGCTGTGCCGCTCGAGGGCGTGCGTACGGGGGTGAACTATGCGATGGTGATCACGACCAGCAACGGCCTGTGGCGCTACCTGATCGGCGACACGGTGGAGTTCACCTCGACCGCGCCTTACCGCATCCGCATCACGGGACGCACAAAGCACTATATCAATACGTTCGGCGAGGAAGTGGTGGTCGATAACGCCGAACGCGCGATCCGCGAGGCGTGCGACCGCACGGGGGCCGAGGTGTCCGAATACACGGTGGCGCCGGTCTATATGGATATCAAAACGCGCGGCCGCCACGAGTGGATCGTCGAGTTCGTCCAGGCCCCGGCCGATAGGGCTGCGTTTGCCGGGACGTTGGACGAAGCGCTGCGTGCGGTCAACTCGGATTACGATGCCAAGCGATTCAAGGACACCACGTTGCTGGAGCCGCTCGTCACGGTGGTCCCGGCGGGTACATTCGCCGGCTGGCTGGCCTCGCAAGGGCGTACCGGGGGGCAGAACAAGGTGCCCAGGCTTTCGAACGACCGCACGCTGGCCGACCAGCTCCTCAAGGCCTGAGGCGCAGGGCGGCGGCCGTTTCTTTTTTCGCGGCATGGGTGGGAATATTTCGCATCAAATACCTATCTTTGTCGCTTAAATTCGGTGCAATGTCCCAAGGGAGAGATTATACTTCACATTCGTTTTTATTGGCTGCGGCGGTCATCGGGCTGCTGTTGCTGATGGGATTGGTGCCGCCGTTCAGTGTCGGCGGTGTCAATTTCAAGCGTATCAATATATTATCCGATATCTATGCCCGGCAGGGCGATGACGCGGTCGTTGCGGGCGAATACGCCGATACGAGTTTTACGGCAGAGAGCCTGCTCGCCGTTGCGCCGGGCCGGATGGACCAGGCGCACAACATGCCCCTGGGCGCGAGCCAGTACTGGGACGTGGGCCCGGGAGGATTTTCGGCAACCACCGAGGCGACCCTCGTGGCGGCAGGCCAGACCTTTAACGCTCCGGATGTGCGTGCGAGCATCGAAACGTTTGCCGATCCGGCCACCCGGATCGAGGATTTCAGCGCGGACGGCAATACGATGAACGCGTTTTACGACGTGCTGGGACGCGGCCATGAGAAACGCCCGGTGAGGATCGCCGTACTGGGCGACTCGTTTATCGAGGCCGACATCATCACGGCCGACATGCGCGAGCAGTTGCAGTCGTTATACGGGGGCGAAGGGCCGGGTTTCGTGCCTTTCTCGTCGCCGCAGGCCAAATACCGCGGGACGGTCAAACAAACCTTCCAGGGGTGGGAAACCTATAACGTGATCAAGAAGAAAAACGCTCCGGCCACGGTGCAGGACAAGTTCTTCGTATCGGGCAACGTCTGCATCCCGTCGGACGGGGGGTGGGTGCGCATCGAAGGCACCACGTTTCGCAACAACCTCAAACGCAGCTCGGTAGCCCGCCTGCTGTTCACCAACCAACAGAAAAGTACGCTGGACGTGACGGTCAACGATACGGTCCGCAGCCGTTTCACTCCGGAGTCCAGCCCGCTGGTGCAGCAGATCATCCTGCGCGGCGACATCTATTCGATCAAGGTCAGGGTGAATGCCCCGGCCGGTTTCACGGGTTACGGCCTAGTGCTGGAAAGCCCGCAGGGCGTGGCGGTGGACAACTATTCGGTGCGTAGCAATAGCGGCATGGCCCTGTTCGGCACCAACAGTTCGGTCAACGCGCAGATCGGCCGGCTGTTGGGCTACGACCTGATCATTTTGCAGTACGGCCTGAACGCCATGTCGCCCAACGTACTCAATTACAACTCGTACAGCGCGCAGCTGACGAAGGTGATCAGCTATGTGCGGGATTGCTTCCCCGGTGCGTCGATCGTGGTGATGAGCGTGGGCGACCGCAGCACCCAGCAATCGGGCGAGTACGTCACGATGCCGGCCGTCAAAGCGATGATCTCGGCCCAGAAAAAGGCCGCCGAGCAGAGCGGCGTGGCCTTCTGGAACACGTTCGAAGCGATGGGCGGCGAGAAGAGCATGGTGAAGTTCGTGGAAAATAAATGGGCGTCGAAAGACTATACGCATATCGGCTACCCGGGCGGCAAGTACATTGCCACGCAGTTCGTGCGTTCGCTGATCCAGGGGTATAAGGGCTACAGAGAAACTCCTGCGGGCAAATTGTCGTCGCCGCGCCGTGCGGGCTCTCCGGCCAGGCGCATGGCTCCGGTGGCGGGGGATATCAAGCCTTACATCGGCGAATTCGCCACGATGGCCGACCCGAAGTTGCAGGTGCGCCCGCCGTTCGCGCCTTATGCGAAGCCGGCCCGTCCGGCCCGTACCGCCCGGCAGCAACGCCTGCAGGAGGCACGCACCGGTAACGCCGCCTCTGCGGAAACGACCGCCGCCACATCTGCCGTACAGCAGCAACCCGTAACCGACACCACCCGGCAATGAGTTCGATCCTGGCGGATGCGGTGCACTCTTTCTGGCATCTGCTGAAATATGACCCCAAGGCGCCGTTGATTTTCAGCAGCGGGTTATTCCTGTTCCTGTTTGCGGCCTTCACGCTCTTCTACGGCACGATGCGCCGCGAGGTGGTGATGCGGATGGTCTATGTGACGGCGTTTTCGCTCTATTTTTACTACAAGAGCAGCGGGGTCTATTTCCTGCTGATGCTGTTGATCGCCACGACGGACTATTTCATCGGCCTGCACATGGACCGCACGGGCGATCGCCGCCGGAAACGATGGCTGGTGGCGCTGAGCGTGGCGGTGAACCTGGGGGTGCTGGGCTATTTCAAATACACGAACTTCTTCATCGGCATCGCCAACGACCTGGCGGGCGGCCATTGGCTGGATTTCAAAAATATCTTCCTGCCGGTGGGCATCTCGTTCTTCGTGTTCCAGTCGATGAGCTACATTATCGACCTCTACCGCGGACACATCGCCCCGATCCGCAGCTGGATGGATTACCTGTTCTTCCTCTCGTTCTTTCCCTGCCTGGTGGCGGGGCCGATCGTGCGCGCGAGGGACTTCGTGCCGCAGATCCGCCAGAACCCGCTGGTGGTCACCCGGCGCATGTACGGCACGGGCGTGTTCCTGATCATGACCGGGCTGTTCAAGAAGGCGGTCATTTCGGACTTTATCAGCCTGAATTTCGTCGACCGGGTATTCGACGCGCCGCACCTTTACAGCGGCCTGGAGAACCTGCTGGGGGTCTACGGCTATGCGTTGCAGATCTTCTGCGACTTCTCGGGCTACTCGGACATGGCCATCGGCATCGCGCTGATCCTGGGCTTTAAATTCCACCGCAACTTCGACTCGCCTTATAAATCGGCCACCATTACCGAATTCTGGCGCCGCTGGCACATCTCGCTTTCCACCTGGCTGAAGGATTACCTTTATATATCCCTGGGCGGCAACCGCAACGGCAAGGTGCGCACATACCTTAACCTGTTCGTGACCATGCTGCTGGGCGGATTGTGGCACGGCGCGGCGATGCGTTTCGTGCTGTGGGGGGCGTTGCACGGGATGTCGCTGGCGGTGCATAAATTCATGATGGGCCGCTTCCCGTCGATGCGCCCTTCGGGCGAGGGCATGACCCGCGGCCGAAGGATCGCAGGCATCCTCGTTACGTTCCATGTGGTGTGCTTCGGCTGGATCTTCTTCCGCGCCCGCGACATGGAAACGGCCGGGATGGTGCTTTCGCAGATATTCACCGGCTTCAACGCCGGGCTGTTGCCGCAGGTCGTGGCCGGATATACCGGCGTGATGGTGCTCATCGCGCTCGGCTACCTGCTGCACTTCGTCCCGGCACGCTACTCGAAGCGCTGCGAGCAGTGGTTCATCGGGGTGCCGCTCGTGGTGCAGGCGCTCATCCTGGCTGCGCTCATCTGGTTCATCATGCAGATCAAATCGTCCGAGATACAACCTTTCATCTATTTCCAGTTCTGATGGAGTACACGTTCGACCATAACCTGATGTTGCTGCTGAACTTCGACGGGGGGGCGTTCCTCGACGGACTGTTCTGGTTCGCATCGGGCAAGGCGGAATGGGCGCCGCTGTATGTGCTGATCGCCTGGCTGCTGTGGAAACGTTACGGATGGCGGCGCATGTTGCCGGCCCTCGGGTTTATCATCCTGATCGTAGCCGCCGCCGACCAGATCGCCAATCTGTTCAAGCACGAATTCCCCTTACAAGCGATATTTCCTGATTTTTCGCCCCGCCCGCGTCCCACCCACACCCCGGGCATCGCCGAACAACTGCATACCGTGCGGGGATACACCGGCGGATTGTACGGCACGGTTTCGGCCCATGCGGCCACGGTGTGCGGCATCGCGGTGTTCACGCTGCGCCTGATGCGCTCACGCATTTACACTGTGGGTATATTGCTGTGGGTCGCATTGGTCTGTTACAGCCGCATCTATCTCGGGGTGCATTTCCCGATGGATATCCTGCTCGGCCTGGCGGACGGACTGCTGGTGGCGGCCATCGCGTTGTGGGGATACCGCAAAACAGAACCTAAGATAACGCCATGACCACTTTTGAACGTGCCATACGGCGCGGGCGCTGGCTCGTGTCCCGCCGCCGGCTGATGATCCCGGCCGTGGTGGCGTGCTCGGTGGCCGCCGTGCTGCTTTCGACGCCGTTCCGCATCATCCACCATAATATCTGGCTCACG
>JAVBNK010000097.1:0-6525 GCA_031551595.1 Rikenellaceae bacterium
GTCGAAATCGATGTCCAGATAGTTCACGTCGCCTTGTGCGGCCCAGCGGCCGGCCAGCCAGCGTTCCACCTTCGGGCGGCCTTCCTCCGAAAGGAAGAAAGTCCGCAGGCGTTCCTCATCACCGGGGGAAACATGGCTGCGGTCGGCCAGGAACCGTTCCAACAATATGATCATTTCGTGATGGTGCTGCATATATCCGTCTTTTGTCCCGGAGCCCGGGCGTTTCATTAAATACAATCCGCGGCCGCTTTCCCGTGACAGCCGGATCATTTTTTTCCTGTCCCCGCTGCATGGGGCATGTCCGGGTCCACGGCCGGAAGATCCGCATCGGGGATGCGGACCGCAGGACCGG
This sequence comes from Rikenellaceae bacterium, assembly GCA_031551595.1. GTDB lineage: Bacteria > Bacteroidota > Bacteroidia > Bacteroidales > Rikenellaceae > JAVBOW01. The sequence continues at coordinate 353 of JAVBNK010000097.1, forward strand.
CATGCCGCCCCGGCGAAAGGCGCCGTGCGGCCACACGAAAAGAAATAACCGATCCCGCAGCAACCGACGCTGCGGGCGGGGGCAGGACCGAGTGTACCTGAGTTATGCCGGGCCGCGGGGAGGAAACCCATGGGCAGCATGGATAACTGAAACTGCGGGGTATTCAAAAGCGCTGTTGCCTGCGGCAACCGCCAACCGACGCCAAGCCGGGCTCCATCAAACGGGTTTGAATGGCCGGGGCCCGAAACAGGAAAAGCCGGCAATGCCGGCTTACATCCCGCGGCCCGCGCCTTCGGCGCCCCCCCCCAGCCGCGGGATGGAAATACAAAACGCCGTAAACCGCGGACCCATAGAGATTAAACCGCCTCACGGCAGGGCTGCAGGGTATCGCAAAGCCTGCGACTGCCTGTGGCAGTAGACATTTCCGGGGGCGTGGCGCCAAAGTCGTCGGCCCGGCCGCCGGGGAGGGATCAATCCGCCGCAAGCGGCGGGGAACCGGGCCTTATGAAGCGATGGAAACTTTTTTCATCCGGGTGTCACGGGAAACGTCCGCCGCGCTGTATTATAAGAAACGGGGGGCACCGGCAATCCCGTACCGGAAAGACCGATGAACGCACGCATTGTACACGCTATAATTGTTTGGAAGTGACTAAACCCGCCTGACCATGAAAAAATTATTCTTCATCACCGCCGTAGCGGCAGTTTTCGCAGCCTGTAAGGACGACGCGCCCCTGACCGCGACGCAAACCGACTTCACCGTTCCCGCGGCCAAAACAGAATTCGAATTCAAACTCTCGGGCGACGCTTCGTGGACCGTGACAGGCTACGAAGAGTACGACCAGTGGCTCTTCGTAGGCCCCACCTCGGGCACAGGCAAGGGCACCGTATTCCTGGGTACCGAGGAGAACGAGCGTTTCCGCGACCGCAGCGCCACGCTGACCCTGGAAATAGAGGGACAGCCGCCGATCCCGATCCGCATCACCCAGCAGGCTGCCCTCCCGGATTTCGCACGCATCGAACTGGTGGTCGACGGCATGTGGTGGAACTACTATGGCGACGAAGGATTCCAGATGCTGTTCGATCCCGGGCACACCCTCTACGGATCGAAATTCCCGAATGCCTCGCTCACGGCAGCAAGCGGCATAGGGGTTTTCGGGACAAGTCCCTCCACGGCCAACCTTTTCACCCATAAGATCCCCGCAAATGCCAACGGCACGGGCCAGCACGTGATCCAACAAGGAATGACCGCAACCCTCGCCATTCCTCCGGGCACCTACGACTACGCCATTATCCTGCCTCTGGATTGGCTCGGGCTGCTCCTGACCCCCCTGGACGACGACGGGCATGCCGTAGGCGACGACGTGGAATTCCTGGGCGGATGGAAATACACGTTCACCATCACCGTCGCCCCGGGAAGCAAGGCAGACTTCGGCTACGGTCCCATGGAGGAAGGCATCCCCTCGGTAGCCCTCACGAAGGTCGACCTGGTGGCGCTGGACCAGCAGGACGAATAGGCCTTCCCGGCAACAAGGACACGGGCGCACGGAGGAGTTCCGTGCGCCCGTTCATGTTACGCCCTGCCTTGTCCCGCCGGCCTCAGATCAGCCCCGACGTCACGCCCATCAGCAGGGCCGTCGCCGAAAACTCTTTAGCCACCTCGCTGCGCAGGAAGGCCAGCGAGCGCCGTATCTGGGTGTCGATAGTGTTTTCGCTGATGCCCAACCGGGCCCTGATCTCGGAATAGGAGAGGTGATCGCGGAAATGGAGCAGGAAAATCTCCTTGCGGCGTTCGGGCAGGCGGCCGATCAACCCGTCGAGGTAGTGGTCGAGGTCCTCGGCGATCAGCCGCTTTTCGAGATTCGACCCGGCACGTACATTGGCGTCGGCACTCTCTTCGATGCTGCACCCGAAAAGTTTGCGTTCCACATAATTATACGTGCAATTGCGTGCGATGGTGTACACCCACCCCGAAAACGACTGCTGCGGGTCGAGGCCCCCGCGTGTTTCCCATATCTTGAGGAATACGGTCTGGAACAGTTCGTCGGCATCGGCACGCGAGTGGATCAACCCGTAAATAAAATAAAACACACGGGTATGGTACAACTCGTAAAGTTGCGTGAAAGCCTGATGGCTTCCGTTGCGCAATGCTTCGACGAGTTGTTTTTCGTTATTCATGCCTCGTTCCCGTTTTATCCGGTGTATGAGTGGAAGGTCCCTTACAGGGCATTGCAATGATAATCAGAGAAAAATACTGTGTTAGTAGTCAAATAACGGGAAAGCCTGGATTCAAATGTACGTAATTTTTCCGGCCTGCGACATCCGGGTCAAAGATAATTGTCATGAATCCGCCCGAATTGAACAAACGGCGTTCTCCCTGAATCGTTCTCCGATGATCCTCAACCGGGGAGCGCAATAAATAGCCGGTCATGCCGCCGTGCGAACCGCGGGACCGGGTTTTAGGTCCAAGGACCCGCGGGTCGCGCACGGGATTCCGATCAGGCCATACATCCATGGAGGGAGGCAGGGGAAATCGATGTGATCCGAATGCCGCAAAAGTCCCGCCCCAAAGCTTGCGTTCCGGAAGAGGAAACCGTTCATCCCGATAGCGTTTTACCCGATGCAGACCGCCGGATCGCAGCCAAGGGCATGAGGGGGGGGGGGCAGAACACCTGAAAAGAAGGCGCCTCAGATACCGGAAAGAGATAATCGTATTGGATATGCGAGGTTTTTCCTATATTTGTTTACGGAATCGATAACGGTAAAAAACGGATGGGAAAGGGATTTTAAACGCAACCTCCGAAAAGAAGCGATTGTTTCCGGCGGGTTATGCCGCCGTTTTGCAGATGAGAGCAAAGCTGTACAATCAAACCAAAACCGATAAAAAATGAAGAAACCCGTTCAAAGATTTTTATTGCTCCTGCTAGGCGTGACGTTCGTTTCGAACCTCGCCGCGCAGGGGCAGGACAAACTCCTGAAAATCCTCCACGAGGAGTTGGACACGCAGTGGAAAGAGCTGCAGGCCAAGCCACAACCCCCTTACTACATGAATTACCGGGTGATCGACGCGACGACGGCCGGGGTCAGCGCTTCGTTCGGTGCGGTGACGGGCAGGAACTCCTCCCGCAGCCGCACGCTGGTTCCCCAGGTCAGGATCGGCAATCCCCGGCTGGACAATTTCAAGTATGCCGACATGGGTGCGGGACAGTCTTCGGCGGCCCAGCTTCCGCTGGACGACAAAGGTGCGGAGAAAGCCATCCGCCTGGCGCTCTGGAAAGAGATGGAGTCGCGCTATAATTTTGCCGTGAGCATGTTCGAACAGACCCGGGCCCAGGCCAAAACCGCCGTCGAGGAAGAAGATAAAGCGCCCTATTTCTCGGACGCGCCGGTAGAGAAATATTACGAGGCCCCGATGGCGGCCGCTGCGATCGACCTGACGGCGTGGGGCAAACGGATGGAAGCCATTTCTGCGGTTTTCAAAAGCGACCCGAAGCTGATCCAGGGCGACGCTATGTTCATGTACAGGGTCGAGCGCCGCTATTTCATCGACAGCGAAGGCCGCGAAGTGGTGCAGAACCTTCCCTATGCGCGGATCATGGTTTTCGGGCAGACACGGGCCGACGACGGGATGCAACTGCCGATGAACCTTTCCTATTTCGCGTACGATCCCACAAACCTGCCTTCCAACGAGCAGATCATTGCCGACGCGCGCAAGATGATGAAAACGCTGACTGAACTGCGTGACGCGCCGATGGCCTCGCCGTTTACCGGTCCGGCGCTGCTTTCCGGCCCGGCCTCGGGGGTGTTCTTCCATGAGATCTTCGGCCACCGCATCGAGGGCCAGCGCATGAAACGCGGCTCGGACGGCCAGACCTTCAAAAAGATGGTCGGCCAGAACGTCCTGCCGGCCGACATGACCGTCTATGACGACCCGACGCTGAAGCGCTATGCGAATACTGACCTGAACGGCTACTATAAATTCGATGACCAGGGCATCCGCGCCGAGCGTGTCGACGTGGTCAAGGACGGCAAACTCAACGACTTCCTGATGACCCGCACGCCGATCGACAACCATCCCCATTCGAACGGCCACGCCCGTGCGACGGACTTCTACGATCCCGTGTCGCGCCAGTCGAACCTGGTGATCGAAACCAAAAAACCCTACACCCAGCAGCAGATGCGCCAGATGTTGGTCGATGAGATCAAAAAGCAAGGCAAAGAATACGGATACTACTTCGTCGAAGTGACCAGCGGGTTCACGATGACTGGCAAAAACGGCGTCAATTCGTTCAACGTTACCCCGCTGGTGGTCTATAAAGTATTCCCCGACGGCCGTCCCGACCAGTTGGTGCGCGGGGTGGACCTGATCGGCACGCCGCTGTCGATGTTCTCGAACATTACCCACGCGGGCGACGACCCGACGGTATTCACCGGCATGTGCGGCGCCGAATCGGGCAGCATCCCCGTGACCGCGATCTCGCCTACGATCCTGGTCAACAAGGTGGAGACGCAGCTCAAGTCCAAGACCGAAAACACGCAGCCGATCCTTTCGAACCCGGTCGCCGAGGCGAAACCCAAAGGCAACCTGACGGACGACCAGACGATCTTCCGGGCGATGCAGGACGAACTGGACCGCAACCGTGCGGAACTCGTCCTGCCGGGCAACGACAAGCCGTTCTACCTGTCGTATGCGGTCGGCACTTCGGACATATTCGACATCACAGGCGTACTGGGCTCGATCGTGGCCAGCAACCAAATGCCCGCCTCGACCGCCACGGCCCGGACCCTGCTGGGCGATTACAAAACCACGAGCGATTCGCGCTTTGCGGGCAGGGGCCCGATGATCGACGGAATGCCGCTCGGAGCGGATTACGACCTGATCCGCCGTACGCTGTGGTCGGCCACGGACCAGATCTACAAGATGGCCCTCCGCGAGAAAGCCGGCAAGGAAGCCACCCTCAAATCGAAGCCGCCCAGCGAGGATGAAGCCGCCCTCGACGACCTCAACCCCGTACCGGCCGTCGAAAAGATCGCTACGGACAAGGCGCAGCGCTTCGACATGCCGGCATTGGAGGCGTTGGTGGCCAAACTTTCCGCCGTCTTTGCCGGTTTCGACGAGATCCTGGATTCGAAAGTGAATGCCAGCGGCTTCACGATGGACATCTACAAACTCACGAGCGAAGGGGTCAAACTGAAAGTGCCGATGAATGTGGTCAGCATAATGGCCAAGGCCAGCGTACGCAACGCCGAAGGCAACAACATCAGCGACACCTATACCCTCGTTGTGCCGCTCGTGTCGGACCTTCCGTCGGAAGCGGAACTCACCAGGCAGGTCCGCAAGTTCGCCGAAGGGCTGATCGCGCTGGCCAACGCCCCGCTGATCGAAGAATATTACTCGGGCCCGATCCTGTTCGAGGATGCGGCCGTGATGAACATCCTCAATGGAACGCTGCTGAGTTCGGGACAAAGCCTGCTGGCCCAGCGCAACCCGGTCGGCCTAGGCTACGGACGTTCGCTCTACAACCGCATGGGCCGCAAGATCATCGACAACCGCCTGAGCGTAAAGAACTACAGCACCCTGAAGGAATACGACGGCAAACCGCTCTATGGCGCCTATGGGATCGACGCCGAAGGCGTGGTTCCGCCCGCGGAGATCACCCTGGTCGAGAAAGGCATACTGAAAGCTTTCCTGAACGGCAGCGTTCCGGCCCTGGGCGCTCCGACATCGACCGGCAGCTCGCGGTTCGTGCTCAGCAACCAGGCCATCGCTTATACGACCGCTCCGGGAGTCCTCCGGGTGACGGCGGAACGGACCGTCAGTCCCGAAGAATTGAAGAAATCGCTGCTTGCGGCAGCCGTGGAGGAGGGGCTGGAATATGCCTACATCGTCCGCAAACTGGCCGGCAATACCTCGCTGGTCTATAAGGTGAACGTGGCCGACAGCACCGAAACGCAGATCCGCCTGGGCGACATGACCCCGGTCACGCTGGCCAACATGAAGCTCATCCGCGACATATCAGATAAGGTCAATGTATCGAACTACGTGAGCCGCAGCGGTGTAATGACCTCGATGATCTATCCCTCGGGCCTGATCCTGGAGAATATGGAAATCGCGCGTCCGATGCCAAAGCCCGACAAGGAACCCACCCTCACCCCGCCCGCAAAAAGGAAATAAC
>JAVBNK010000021.1:0-4847 GCA_031551595.1 Rikenellaceae bacterium
CACCAGGCCGCCGAAAACTTTATCAAAACCATCCTGCTCACTTTCACCCTTTACGCCCCGAAGTACCACGCCCTGAGGAAACTGCGGCTCAACGTCCGGCCGCATGTGCCCGAAGTGGCCGCGCTGTTCCCCGTCCGCACCAAAGCCGAGAAAAAACTCTTCGACCTGCTGTGCGACGCCTATGTCGAAGCGCGATACAACCCCAACTTCGTGGTCACCAAAGAAGATATGGACGCCCTGATCCCGCGCGTGGAACGCCTGCGCGACATCGTCGAAAAGGCCTGCCTGGAACGGATCGGGTATTACAGACAAATGCAGGAGGTCCGGCCTCCGAAGGAGGCCGTCAGCCCGCAGCCACCCGGCGCGGAGGGCTGAGGAATTCCTCGCCTGCGGCTCGGCCCGCCCTCCGCCGGCCGCGGGCCGGAAAACGGCGAAGAAACAAATCAATAACTAAAAAACAATTCCGCAGGAAGCGCCACTTCCCACGGCTCGGCCCGCCCTCCGCCGGCTGCGGACCGGAAAACGGCGAAGAAACAAAACGATAACTGACAATGCGATTGCCACTTCCCGCGGCCCGCGCTTGGCGGCGCGCCCCAGCAGCCGCGGAAAGTGATTCACAAAACAAAATAAGTCCCGCCCGGCGCGGACCAAAGATTGCCCGGCAAAGCCGAACCGCTAAAACGAGTAAGGCATACATAATCCCCGCATTTCGCAGAAATGCACAAGCCGGCGGCCCGACGCTTTGCGTCGCCCCCCCAGCCGCCAGCTTGAAAACAAATGTATGGGGGATAACCATAAGACCACCGCATCCGGACGTCCCCTCTTCCTGCAGTGGCGGACCCGAAAACGGCAGAGAAACAAAACAATAACTGAAAATGCGATTGCACGGCAATCGCCACTTCCCGCGGCCCGCGCCACCCTCCGCCGGCTGCGGACCGGAAGGCGGCAGAAAAACAAAACAATTCCCCGCCCGGCTGTCGGCTCGCAGCCGCCAGCTTGGAAACAAATAACAAAGGATGCCGCGGGGACGACCGGACAAAAGCAATTCCGCAGGAAGCGCAAAGAGGACTTGAACAAAAACAATTAAGAAGAAACTATTAAAAAATGCTGTACCACCTTAGCGACTATCTGGACAAACAATTCGACATTCCGGGGGCCGGGATGTTTCAATACCTGTCGTTCCGCGGCGCGGGCGCCATCATCCTGGCGCTGCTGATCGGGATCGTCTTCGGGCAACGCATCATCCGCGCCCTGCAGCGGCGGCAGATCGGCGAAGAGATACGCAACCTCGGCCTCGAAGGCCAGCTCCAGAAGAAAGGCACCCCCACGATGGGCGGCCTGATCATCCTCGGGGCCATCCTGGTGCCGGTACTGCTGCTGGGCAACCTAAAGAACGTCTATGTGCAGCTGATGATCGTGGCCACGGTATGGCTCGGCATCATCGGCTTCATCGACGACTACATCAAGGTGTTCCGCAAAAACAAGGAGGGGCTGAAAGGCAGGCTCAAGATCGCCGGCCAGATCGGGCTGGGCATCATCGTCGGGGTGACGATGTGCTGCAGCAAGCAGGTGGTCGTGCGCGACACCTTCAACCGCAACCCCCACCAGGCCAACGTCACCGCCGTCCACGAGAACGAAACGAACCGCACGGTCTACATGGCCCCGGCCGAAAAAACCACCACCACGACCATCCCCTTCGTCAAGGACAACCAGTTCGACTACCACTGGCTCGTGCCGGCCGAAGGTAAAACGGCCGACCTGCTGACCTGGCTGGCCTATATCGTGATCGCGACGCTGGTCATCGTGGCCGTGTCGAACGGCGCCAACCTCACCGACGGCCTCGACGGACTGGCGGCGGGCGTGTCGTCGGTCGTGGTGCTTACCCTGGGAATACTGGCCTACCTGTCGGGCAACGTGCTGTATTCAGGATATTTAAACCTGATGTATATCCCCGGTGCAGGCGAACTGGTGGTCTTCGCCGGGGCGTTCGTCGGGGCGCTGATCGGGTTTATCTGGTACAACTGCTACCCGGCCCAGGTGGTCATGGGCGACACCGGATCGCTGGCTCTCGGAGGCATCATCGCCGTGTTCGCACTGATGATCCGCACCGAATTGCTGCTGCCGATCCTGTGCGGGGTGTTCATGGTCGAGTCGTTCTCGGTGATCCTCCAGGTGTCGTACTTCAAATACACCAAACGGCGCTACGGCGAGGGCCGGCGGGTCTTCCTGATGTCGCCGCTGCACCACCACTACCAGAAACGCGGCTTCTTCGAGTCGAAGATCGTCGTGCGCATGATCATCGTGCAGATTTTGTTGGCTGCGATCACGTTAGCCACACTTAAAATAAGGTAAAACAGTTCGCGATCGCTGGGGCAATCGCCACTTCCTGCGGCCCGCGCCTGACGGCGCGCCCCCGCAGCCGCGGGAAGTGAGAATACGGGCGGGAAACGGTTGGAATTATGATTGCAGTATTGGGCGGAGGCGAAAGCGGTTACGGGTCGGCGGTGCTGGCCCGGGCGAAGGGTATCGAGGTTTTCCTGTCGGACGGCGGGACGATCGCCCCCCGCTATAAGGCGGTATTGGAGGAATGGAACATTCCTTGTGAAGAGGGCGGCCACACGCAGGAGCGCATCCTCGCGGCGAGCGAGGTAGTGAAAAGCCCCGGCATCCCCGACACGGCGCCCATCGTGCAGGCCGTCCGCGAGGCGGGCATCCCGGTGATCTCGGAAATAGAATTCGCCGGGCGTTACACCCCGGCCAAATGCATCGTCATCACCGGCTCGAACGGCAAAACGACCACCACCACCCTCATCCATAAAATCCTGGCCGACGCGGGCTACGACGTGGGATTGGCAGGGAACATCGGCGAGAGCTTCGCCTACCAGGTGGCCACGGCCGACCGCGAGTGGTACGTGATCGAGCTGAGCAGCTTCCAACTGGACGGCATGTACGACTTCCGGGCGCACATCGCGCTGCTGCTGAACGTCACGCCCGACCACCTCGACCGCTACGATCACGACATGGAGAAATATACCGACTCGAAACTGCGCGTCATCCAAAACCAGGGGCCGGACGATTATTTTATCTACTCGGGCGACGACCCGGTGATCCGCAAACGGCTGAACGCGGGACTGCCGTTGCCGATGCGCAACCTGCCGTTCTCGGTGAAATATTGTGCGATGCAGGGGGCGTGGATGGCCGGCGGTGTGCTGCGCATGGGCGTGGGCGAACGGCGGGTGGAGTTGCACGCCGACGAGATGAAGATCAAAGGGATACATAATATATATAACGCCATGGCGGCCTCGCTGGCGGCGCTGGCGGCGGGCGTCGGGCCGGAAAGCATCCGACGGAGCGTCTATGCGTTCGCGGGGGTCGAGCACCGGCTGGAACCGGTGGCCGGGGTAGACGGCGTGGAGTGGATCAACGACTCGAAGGCCACGAACGTCGATTCGGTGTGGTATGCGCTGCAAAGCATGACGCGGCCCGTGGTGTGGATCGCCGGGGGCACGGACAAGGGCAACGACTACGAGCCGCTGAAAGATTTCATCCGCGGGAAGGCGCGTGCATTGGTGTGCCTGGGGGTGGATAACACAAATTTGTTGCGCGAATTCGAGGGCGTGGCCCCCGTGATCGTGGATACGCATTCGATGGAGGAGGCCGTCCGGGAGGCCGCACGGCTGGCACAGCCGGGCGATGTGGTCCTGCTGTCGCCTGCGTGCGCAAGTTTCGACCTGTTCCGCAACTACGAGGACCGCGGACGGCAATTCAAGGAACGCGTGACGGCCCTTAAAAACGGAAAGCGATGAAAACCTCAACCGCATACCTGCCGGAGAACAAGCGCCGCGACCTGCAACGGATCGTGGAGATCGCGCGTGCCGAGGTGAAGGGCCTGGCGATGGTGATCCTGTACGGCAGTTACGCCCGGGGGACGTACGTGGACTACGATACGCGGATCGAATTCGGCCGCCGCACGTGGTTCATGAGCGACTACGATATTTTATTGGTGGTCAGGAAAAAAGTCGATCCGGCTTTCGAATTTGCGACGGCCGACCATATCGACACCCTCTTTTCAAGAGGGCGCGACGAGGACTTCGACACCCCGTTGCAGGCCATTGTAATGAACATCGGCGACTTCAATAAAAATATCGGGTTGGGCCGCCCGTTCCACACCGACATCAAACGCGAGGGGATCATGCTGTGGGATTCCGGGGAGTTCAAACTCGCCCGGCGGCGCAAACTCAACTACAACGATATAAAAACGTTGGCACAGGAGTATGTCGAAGTGAATTTCAATCGGGCGTTGAGTTTTTTACGCAGTGCAAAGCATGATTATGATGATAAGGAGTACATAATAGGTTCGTTTCACCTACATCAAACATGTGAGCATCTCTTCCATACGATCATGCTGGTGCATACGTTATACACGCCGAAATTGCACGACCTCAAAAAACTGATCAACAAGGCATGGGTGCTGACACCTGAGATATTGCAGGCCTTCCCACGCGATACCAAAGAAGAAAAACGGCTGTTCGACCTGCTCAAAGACGCTTATGTCCAAGCACGTTACAATCCCGGTTTTGTGGTTACGCAGGCCGACCTGGACACGCTGGTCCCCCGTGTGGAACGCCTGCGCGATATCGTCGAAAAGGCATGCCGCGAAAAGATCGAATATTATGAGAAAATGGCTGTGCCCCAGTCCGCAGCCAGCGAAAGGTGAATCGCAGCCGCAGACGCACGTTTTGGCCCTCTGTCGCTGATGGCTGCGGGCTGACGGCCTTGACAAGCAAGGTCGAATTAAAGTATTGAACCAAACGGCGCACCCCCCGACCGCCGACTTGAAAAACAAA
>JAVBNK010000185.1:0-17372 GCA_031551595.1 Rikenellaceae bacterium
ATAGAAATAATGAGCGAGGAAATAAAGGAAAATATCGAAGGGCCTGAGATGCCGGTGGCGGAAACGGACGCCGGGGATGCCGTTGTGTCCGGGGCGGAAGCCGTGGAGGCGGTTTCCGCGGAAGAGGAGCCGGCCGCCGACGTTCCGGAGGGCAGGTACGGCCGCCTGACCTCGGAACAGGGCGGACGCCACAAGCTCACGGGCATGTACAAGGACTGGTTCCTGGATTACGCGTCGTACGTGATCCTGGAACGCGCCGTGCCGCACCTGCAGGATGGGCTGAAGCCCGTGCAGAGGCGTATTTTGCACACGATGCGCCAGCTGGACGACGGCCGTTATAATAAGGTGGCCAACATCATCGGCTTCACGATGCAGTTCCATCCCCACGGCGACGCCTCGATCGGCGACGCGCTGGTGCAACTGGGGCAGAAAGACCTGTGCATCGACTGCCAGGGCAACTGGGGTAATATCCTGACGGGCGACGAGGCCGCCGCGCCGCGGTATATCGAGGGCCGGCTAAGCAAATTCGCGCTGGACGTGGTGTTCAACCCCAAAACCACGGAGTGGATGCTTTCGTACGACGGCCGCAACCAGGAGCCGGTCACGCTGCCGGTGAAATTTCCGCTGCTGCTGGCCCAGGGCGTGGAGGGTATCGCGGTGGGCCTGGCGTCGAAGATACTCCCGCATAATTTCCTGGAATTGCTGGACGCCTGCGTGGCGCACCTCAAAGGAGAGCCGTTCACGCTCTATCCGGATTTCCTGACGGGCGGCATGATCGACGTGAGCCGCTATAACGACGGCCTGAGGGGTGGTGCGGTGAAGGTGCGCGCGAAGATATCGAAGGTCGACAAGCGCACGCTGGCCGTAACGGAGATCCCCTACGGTACGACCACCGAAAGCATCAAGGAGTCGATCATCAGGGCCAACGATAAAGGCAAGATCAAGATCCGCAAGGTGGACGACAACACGGCGGACAAGGTCGAGATCCTGATCCATGTGTCTGCCGACGAATCGACCGACAAGACGATCGACGCGCTGTATGCGTTCACGGACTGCGAGGTGTCGATCTCGCCCAACGCGTGCGTGATCTGGGAGGAAAGGCCGCATTTCATCGGGGTGGGCGAAATCCTGCGCCGCTCGGTGGCCGGGACGAAAGACCTGCTGCAACGCGAGTTGGAGATCCGGCTGGCCGAACTGGACGAGGATTGGCACCGCTCGTCGCTGGAGAAAATATTCATCGAGAACAAGATATACAAGGTGATCGAGGGCACCTCGTCGCAGGACCACATGGTGGCGGAGATCGACAAGGGCCTGGAACCGTTCAAAGGGCTGTTGCGCCGCGAGGTGACCCGCGAGGATATATTAAGGCTGGCCGATATCCCGTTCAAACGCACGTCGCGTTTCGACTCGGCGAAGGCGGACGAGTATATCAGGGGCCTCGAAAAGCAGATCAAGGAGGTCAAACATCATTTGGCGCACCTGGTGGACTACACGGTCGCCTGGTACGAAGGGCTGCGTAAGAAATACGGCGCGGGCCACGAGCGCCGCACGGAGATCCGGGCGTTCGACTCGATCGAGGCGGCGAAGGTGGTGGTGGCCAACGCGAAACTGTACGTGAACCGCGAGGAAGGATTCTTCGGGATCGGGGCGGCGATGCGCAAGGACGAGTTCGTGTGCGACTGCTCGGACATCGACGACGTGATCGTCTTTACGAAAGAGGGCCGTTACATCATCACGAAGGTATCGGAGAAGGCGTTTTTCGACAAGCACATCTATTATATAGGTGTGTTCAAGCGCAACGACGAGCGCACGATCTATAACGTGCTCTACCGCGACGGCCACAACGGCCCGATCATGATGAAGCGGTGCGCCATCACGAGCATCACACGCGATAAGGATTACTGGATCACGCGGGGCACGCCGAAGAGCGACATCCTCTACATGAGCGTCAACCCGAACGGCGAGGCCGAGGTGCTGAAGGTGTATTTCAAGCCGCGCCCGAGGCTGAAAAAGGTGATCACAGACCTGGATTTCAGTACGTTGGCGATCAAGGGGCGGCAGTCGCAGGGCAATTTGTTCTCGCGCTACGCGATCCATAAGATCGTGCTGAAGGAGCGGGGCGCGTCGACCCTGGGCGGCCAGCGGATCTGGTTCGACGAGGACGTGCGCAAACTCAATACCGACGGCCGCGGCCGTTTGCTGGGCGAGTTCAAGGGCGAGGACAGGATCATCGTCATGACGGCCCGCAACGAGTACTATACGACGGGCTTCGACGTGGGGCACCACTTCCCGGAAGACACGGTGAGCGTGGAGCGCTACGACCCGGAACTGGTGTATACGGTGGCCTACTGGGATGCCGAACAGAAGTATTATTACCTGAAACGGTTCACGGCCGAGCAGAGCGACCGGATGCAGCAATTCGTGGACGACGCCCCGGCTTCCCGGCTGGAGTGCATCACGCAGGACGATTGCCCGCGCCTGGAGGTGGTTTACGGGGGGGCGAATGCATCGCGTCCGGCGGAAACGATCGATGCCGCGGAGTTTATTGGCGTGAAGAGCCACAGGGCCAAAGGCAAGCGCATTACGATTTATGAGGTGGGCCTGCTGCGTTTCCTGGAGCCGTTGCCGGAGCCGTGCGACGGGGAGCCGGAGGAAGAAGGCGGCATGCTGCCGGAAGAGGCGGAAAACACCCTGGAACCAGTAGCAGAACCCATGCCTGGACCTGAACCCGCGCCTGTTCCCGCCTCTGAACCTGTGGCAGAACTTGTCCCTGGGCCGCAGCCCAAGCCACGCGCAAGGGTGAAAAAAATGGCCCCGGAGCCTGATTCCGAATCGGTGTCAGAACCGGCGCCCGAACCGGAGGCTGAGATCGAATTCGAGATCGAACGCCCCGGGGACGAGCACGACACGCGCAACCCGGAGATACAGCAACTGGATTTATTTTAACGCATGATCCTGTTCCTGGTGGGATATATGGGGTGCGGCAAGAGCACGATCGGCCGCACGGTAGCCCACCGGCTGGGGGTACGGTTCGTGGACATGGACCGGCGGATCGAGGAGGCGGCGGGCCGCACGGTGGCGGAGATTTTCGCCGCGGAGGGCGAAGCCTCTTTCCGGGCGATGGAACGTAAGTTTATAGAGGGCCTGGAAGGCGCGGGGGAGGATATGGTGGTGGCCACGGGTGGGGGAGCGCCTTGCCACGGCGACAACATGGACCTGATGAACCGCCTGGGAGTTACGGTCTACTTCAAGATGACGCCGCAGGGATGAGTGCGGCGGTTGGGGCCGGGCCGCGACCGCAGGCCGTTGATCAGGGGAATGGAGGACGGGGAGTTGTTGAGGTATATCGGTGACAATTTGGCGCGGCGTTCGGCGTTTTATGAGCGTGCGCGCATGACGATAGATTGCGCCGGGGTGAGCGACGAGTATATCGCGCGCCACATCGAGCGTTTTGCAGAGTTAATAAAGTACGAGAGATGATAAGGTATTTCGGTAATTCAGAGAAAATTTACGCTGTCCAGACGGCGCACGAGTTCGATGCGGCCGGGCAGGCGAGCCTCGAATGGTTGTTTTCGGGGGCGAAGTATATGGGTCCGGGTCCGGTGTACGGCGATTTCGCGGGTCCGCGCAGGGAAATGGTGACCCCGTGGAGCACCAATGCGGTGGAGATCACCCAGAACATGGGCCTGGAGGGCATCGTGCGGATCGAGGAATTCCGGCGTGCGGGCGACGGGGCGTTCGATCCGATGCTGGACCGCCGCTACGAGGTGCTGGACCAGGAAGTGTTCACGGTGGTGCACACCCCGGAGCCGATCCGCCACGTCACGGATATCGCGGCCTATAACGACCGGGAAGGCCTTGCGCTGAGCGGCGAGGAGATCGCCTACCTGGAAGAGGTGAGCCGCAGGATGGGCCGCCCGCTGACGGACAGCGAGGTGTTCGGCTTCTCGCAGGTCAACTCGGAGCACTGCCGCCACAAGATCTTCAACGGGCGGTTTATTGTGGACGGCCGGGAGATGGACGAGTCGCTGTTCGCGATGATCAAAAAGACGACCGGGACCAACCCCAATATGGTGGTGTCGGCCTATAAGGATAACTGCGCGTTCCTGGAGGGCTCCGAGGTGGAGCAATTTTCGCCCGGTCGCCACGACACGGCGGACTGGTTCGGCGTGAAGGATTTCCGCAGCGTGATCTCGATCAAGGCCGAGACGCACAATTTTCCGACGACGGTCGAGCCTTTCAACGGCGCGGCGACGGGCACGGGCGGCGAGATCCGCGACCGTATCGCCGGCGGCAAGGGGGCGTTCCCGGTGGCCGGTACGGCGGTCTATATGACGGCTTACCCGCGTCTGGACGGAGGCCGTCCATGGGAGCAGGGTGCGCCCCGCAAGTGGCTGTACCAGACCCCGGAAGATATCCTGGTCAAGGCGTCGAACGGGGCGTCGGACTTCGGCAACAAATTTGGCCAGCCGCTCATTTGCGGCAGCGTGCTGACGTTCGAACATGCAGAAGGTGGTCGCACGTGGGGCTATGACAAGGTGATCATGCAGGCGGGCGGCATCGGCTACGGCCGCAAGCAGGACAGCATAAAGGACGAACCGGCGGCGGGCGACCGCGTGGTGCTGATGGGGGGCGACAACTACCGTATCGGCATGGGCGGCGGGGCCGTATCGTCGGTGGCGACGGGACAGTTCGCAGGCGCGATCGAACTCAATGCGATCCAGCGCTCGAATCCCGAGATGCAGAAACGGGTCTATAACGCGATCCGGGCGGTGTCCGAAGAGGACCGCAACCCGGTGGTGTCGATCCATGACCACGGTGCGGGCGGCCACCTGAACTGCCTGAGCGAGTTGGTGGAGGCTACCGGCGGAAGGATCGACATGGATAAGTTGCCGGTGGGCGACCCGACGCTGAGCGCACGCGAGATCGTGGGCAACGAGTCGCAGGAGCGCATGGGCCTGGTGGTCAAGGCCACGGATGTGGAGCATCTTCGCCGCATTGCCGACCGTGAGCGGGCGCCGATCTATGACATAGGCGAAACGACGGGCGACGGGCGGTTCACGTTCGTGGACAACCGCACGGGCGAGCGGCCGATCGACTGGCCGCTGGAGTATATGTTCGGCAAGGCGCCGCGCACGGTGATGGACGACCGCCGCAAAGCCGCCTCGTTCGCAGAAGTGAAATACGATCCTGCAAAGGCGGCGGAATATATTGAAAACGTGCTCCGGATGGAGGCTGTGGCGTGCAAGGATTGGCTCACGAACAAGGTGGACCGTTGCGTGACGGGCCGCATCGCGGTGCAGCAGACCGCGGGCAGCGTGCAGTTGCCGCTGAACGACTGCGGCGTGGTGGCGTTGGACTACCAGGGCGTTAAGGGTATTGCGACCGCCCTGGGACACGCCCCGGTGGCGGCGCTGGCCGACCCGGCGGCAGGCTCGGTGCTGGCGATCGCCGAATCGCTCACGAATATCGTGTTCGCGCCGCTGGAGCATGGCCTGAGGGGCGTTTCGCTGAGCGCCAACTGGATGTGGCCGTGCCGCAACGAGGGCGAGGATGCGCGGCTTTACGATGCGGTGCAGTCGGCGAGCGATTTCGCCATCGCGCTGGGGATCAATATCCCGACGGGTAAGGATTCGTTGTCGATGACCCAGAAATACCCCGACGGCAGCCGCGTGCTGGCCCCGGGAACGGTGATCATCACCTCGACGGCCGAGGTGTCGAACGTGGGCGGATGCGTGACTGCGGCCTTGAAGCCCGTGCGCAGCCAGCTGGTGTACGTCGATTTCAGCGGCGGGAGCGATTTTGCGTTGGGCGGCAGCGCGTTTGCGCAGTCGGTCGGCTCGGTGGGCAGGGAGGTGCCCCGGGTGATGGATGCCGACCGTTTCGCGGCTGCGTTCGAGGCCGTGCAGCGATTAGTGAAAGACGGTAAAGTGCTTGCAGGCCACGACGTTTCGGGCGGAGGACTGGTGACGGCGCTGTTGGAGATGTGCTTTGCGGACAACCGCAGCGGCGTGGAAGCGAACCTCGATGCGCTGGGCGAGAAAGATATGGTGAAAGCGCTGTTCAGCGAGCGCCCTGCGGTGGTTTTGCAGGTCGGGAGCGGCGTGGACGTGTGCGAGTGGCTGCATATCGAGGGACTGGACGGCTATGTGATCGGCGATGTGAATGCCGGCCGCCGTTTCACGGTGAGCAATGCGGGCGTGGAATTCGCGCTGGATATCGACAAGATGCGCGATACGTGGTATGAAACCTCCTATCTGCTGGACCGCCGCCAGAGCGGTGAACAGAAAGCGAAGGAGCGCTTTGAGAATTATAAGAAGCAGGAGCTTGAGTATAGTTTCCCGGAAACGTTCACGGGCCGCCTGTCGCAATACGGCCTCGATCCGAAGCGCCGCACGCCGGGCGGTATTAAAGCGGCGGTCATCCGTGAGAAGGGCAGCAACGGCGACCGCGAGATGGCCTGGTGCATGTACCTGGCAGGGATGGACGTGAAAGACATCCACATGACCGACCTGGTAGCGGGGCGCGAAACGCTGGAGGATGTGCAGATGATCGTCTTTGTGGGCGGCTTTTCGAACTCGGACGTGCTCAACTCGGCCAAGGGCTGGGCGGGCGCATTCCTCTATAACGAGCGTGCGCGGCGTGCGCTGGAGGCGTTCTATGCGCGTCCCGACACGCTGTCGCTGGGGGTCTGCAACGGCTGCCAGCTGATGATGGAACTGGGGCTGATCACTCCTTCCCACGGGCAGAAACCGCGCATGCTGCACAACGACAGCCATAAATTCGAATGCGGTTTCGTGGGTGTGGACGTTTTGAAATCCGGGTCGGTGATGCTGGACGGCCTGGCAGGCAGCACACTGGGCATCTGGATCGCCCACGGCGAGGGTAAATTTTCGCTGCCTTTCGAAGAGGGGCGGTACAACGTTGCCATGAAATACCGCCATGCGGCTTACGCGGCCAACCCGAACGGCAGCGACTACGCCGTGGCGGGGATCGCGAGCGACGACGGCCGCCACCTGGCGATGATGCCCCACCTGGAGCGTTCGCTGCGCCCCTGGAACTGGGCCTGCTATCCCTACGAACGCCGTATGGACGAGGCCAGCCCCTGGATCGAGGCGTTCGTAAACGCGCGGCGGTGGCTGGAAACGAATAAAAGGTAGACTATCGGAAAAATACATAAGTCCGCGGCCCGAAATCTCCGATTTCACCCCCGCGGCCGCGGACTTAAAATCAGCATGCCGGGGGAAACGACGATGAATATGGAAAACATGATTTTTTGCCAGAGCTGCGGGATGCCGATGACTTCGGCGGAGCATTTCGGTACGAATGCCGACGAGAGCCGGAACTGCGATTATTGCGCATTCTGCTATGCGGGCGGCGAGTTCACACAAGACTGCACGATGGACGGGATGATTGAGCATTGCGTGCAGTTCCTTGAGGAGTTCAACAAGGACAGCGACCAACAGTTCACCCGTGAGCAGGCGATCGCTCAGATGCAGCAGTATTTTCCGAAGTTGAAACGCTGGGCGAAATAATGAACGATGCGCCGGTAGCGGTATTCGATTCGGGTTTCGGGGGGCTGTCCGTATGGCGGGAGATCCGGCGGAGGCTTCCCGGCGAGTCGTTGCTGTACTATGGCGACGGCCTGCATTGCCCCTACGGTCCCAAACCTGCGGACGAGGTGACGGGCTATGTGGAGGCGGCGGCACGGCTGTTGGTCGGGCAGCGGGGTGCGAAAATGCTGGTGGTGGCGTGCAATGCGGCCACGGCGGCGGCGATCACGCGCCTGCGGGAACGGTACGCGATCCCGGTCGTGGGCATGGAGCCCGCGGTGAAGCCTGCGGCGTTGTCGTCGAAGTCGGGCGTGATCGGTATTTTGGCCACGGCGGGCACGCTGCAGGGCGAGCTGTTCCGGGAAACGTCGGCGCGTTATGCCGGCAGGGTGAAGATACTGCAGGCGGTAGGCGAGGGTTTCGTGGAACTGGTTGAAGCGGGGCGCGAGGATAGCCCGGAGGCGGTGGAGGCGGTGCGGCGTGCGATCGGGCCGATGCTGGAGCAGGGGGCCGACCGGATCGTGCTGGGCTGCACGCATTACCCGTTCCTGGAGCGTGCGATGCGCGAGGTGATCGGCGGGCGGGACGTGGAATTGGTGGATCCTGCGCCTGCGGTGGCACGGCGTGCGGAGGATTTGCTGGCGCAGGGCGGACTGCTGGCGCAGCCGGGGCATACGGCGGAATATGAATTTTACACGGCGGCGGACGAGGCCTACCTGGAGAGGATCAGGGCGCGTGCCGCCCGATTTTAGCAGAAAATAATTACCTTTGACGCGACATGGCAAAACGGGTTACGAAAGAGAGTACGGAAACGGCGGGGGCGAAGGCTCCGCGCAAAGGGCTGACCGACAACCAGCGGTGGGCTTATGGCTTCGTACTGCTGTTTTTCGGGCTGTTTTTGCTGGTGGCCGTATGCTCGTACTTTGTGTACTGGTCTGCGGACCAGGGTGTTGTACGCAGCGGCAACCTGCTGGGCGAGGGCAGCGGCCTGGTGATGAACAACGCCGGCAAGACGGGCGCATGGCTGGCCGACCAGATCGTGGGCCGCTGGTTCGGTTTTTCGGGCATCGCCATTCCCGCCGTGATCATTATACTGGCGCTGAGGATCATGCGCCTGCGTCCCGCGTTTTTGCGGCGTTCGGTGCGTATATCGCTGTTGCTGATGATTATAGGCTCGCTGCTGATGGGCTTTTTCTTCGGCACGAAATGGGATGTTTTCGGCTCGGGGCTCGGAGGCGGCCATGGCATCATCGTGGCCGATTGGCTGAAGTCGGTGCTGGGATGGATGGGTACGCTGCTGCTGTTGGTCTGCGCGGCGGTGCTGTTGGGGGTTTACATCACCCGCAGTACGATCCAGGTGGTCAACAGGGTAGGCAAGGGGTTGGTAGACAGCAGCGTGAAGGTAGGCAGCGTGGTGACGCAGCAGGCCGGCAACCTGGTGGGCCAGGTGATCCATAAGGATAAGGGAGAGGTGGTCTGGGAGCCGGAGCATACGCATGGCGGACCGCAACCGGCCGCAGGACCGCAGCCTGAACCCGTGAAGGAAGCCTCCAAAGAACCCGTGTTCGAGGTGACGGGCCCGTCGGACGAGGAATTCGGCGTGGTGGATATGGCCGTAGCCGGGGACGTGGTGATGCCGGGCGATTTCGAGGTGGTGGACACGACGCGCCGCGAAGAGCCTGCGATGGAATTCACGCCTGAGCCGGTGCCGGACGACGGTTTCGAGGTGGTTGAGAACGGGATGCTCGGCGTGGGCGGCGTGACGGTCACGGACGGCGAGAGCGGGCGGATGGAGGTGCTGAAAAGTTCGCACGACGACGCCACGGTGGATGAAGAGGATATCGACCCCGCGCTGTATGATCCGACGCTCGAACTCTCTAAATACCAGAAACCTCCGGTAGAGATATTGGAAGACCACAGCGTGGACGTGCAGGTGACCGAGGAGGAGATCCACGAGAATAAGAACCGCATCATCGAAACGCTCAAGAACTTCGGCATCAGCATCAGCAAGGTCAAGGCGACGATCGGTCCGACGGTGACGCTGTACGAGATCGTGCCTGCGCCGGGGGTGCGCATCGCCAAGATCAAGAACCTTGAGGACGATATCGCGCTGAGTTTGTCCGCATTGGGTATTCGTATCATCGCGCCGATGCCGGGTAAGGGCACGATCGGCATCGAGGTGCCGAACAAGGATAAGGAGGTGGTTTCGATGTACTCGGTCGTGAAGTCGCTGAAGTTCCAGGAGTCGAAATTCGACCTGCCGGTGGTGCTCGGCAAGACGATCCAGAACGAAACGTTCGTGATCGACCTTGCGAAGATGCCGCACCTGCTGGTGGCCGGGGCGACGGGCCAGGGCAAGTCGGTGGGCCTGAACGCGATCATCACTTCGCTGCTTTATAGAAAGCATCCCGCCGAGTTGAAATTCGTGCTCGTCGATCCCAAGAAGGTAGAGCTTACCTTATACAAGAAACTCGAAAAACATTTCCTGGCGAAGATCCCGGGCGAGGACGACTCGATCATCACCGACACGCAGAAGGTGATCTACACGCTCAACTCGCTGTGCGTGGAGATGGATCGCCGCTACGAGTTGCTGCGCATGGCCGAGGTACGCCATGTGAAGGAGTATAACGATAAATTCACCAACCGCCGCCTGAATCCGTATAAAGGACACCGGTACCTGCCTTATATCGTGGTGGTCGTGGACGAATTTGCGGACATGATCATGACGGCGGGCCGCGAGGTCGAAACGCCGATCGCGCGTATCGCCCAGCTGGCGCGTGCGGTGGGAATCCACCTGGTGATCGCCACGCAACGACCTACCACCAATATCATTACGGGCGTGATCAAGGCCAACTTTCCGGCGCGTATCGCGTTCAGGGTGAGCTCGATGATCGACTCGCGCACGATCATCGACATGCCGGGCGCGAACCAGCTGATCGGCCGCGGGGATATGCTCGTTTCGACGGGCAGCGACCTGATCCGGGTGCAGTGCGCCTTCATCGACACGCCCGAAATCGAGCGCATCACCGAATTCATCGGCAACCAGCGTGGCTATCCGTGCCCGTACGAACTTCCGGAGTATGTGCCGGAAGGCGAGTCGGGCGGCCGGAACGTCGACCTGGGCGACAAGGATGCGATGTTCGAGGACGTGGCGCGTTTCGTGGTACAGCACCAGCAGGGTTCGACGTCGGCCATCCAGCGGCGGTTTTCGATCGGCTACAACCGTGCGGGCAAGATCACCGACCAGCTCGAAGCGGCGGGTATCGTAGGCCCGGCGGCGGGCAGCAAGCCCCGCGAGGTGCTGATCGTGGACATGATGAGCCTGGAGCACCTGTTGAATAATATCTGATCGGATGTCCGCGCCGGATGACCGGCCCGGCTCCCTGCCTTACGTTTGCTCCCGAGGGTACGGAGCGCTGGGGCGATAGGGCCGCAGGCGCCCGGGAAATACGAAACCGAGTTCATGGAAAATGTTATGAAAAGACTGATATTCACATTGTTCATGCTGTCCGCCGCGGCAGCGCACGCCGACACCCGTTCCACGGAATTGTTGGGCGGGATGGCTGCGAAGATCGGGGGCTGGAAGCAGTACAGGGTCGAGTTTATGCTGCGGGCCGACCCGGGGGCGAAGGCCGTGGCTGGGAACTATGTGGTCAGCGGCCGCCGGTATCGCCTGAGTGTCGAGGACCGCGAGGTGTACGGCGACGGGACGACCAAATATGAGGTGAATAAGACGGACCGCGAGGTGCTGGTCGACCGCGTGGACCCCGGCGATAAGAGCATATTGTCGAACCCGACGGACGTGTTCCGGTTTTCGGACGACGTATTCACACACAATTATTCGGGCGCTGTGACCTATGCCGGCCGCAAGTGCGAGAAGGTGACCCTGCGCCCGAAGGATGCGGGCAGTGCGGTCACGGGGATCGACCTGTGGCTGGACGCCCGGACGATGCTGCCGGTGGCGGTGAGCTACCGCATGGAAGGGGTCAGCACGCCGGTATCGATCGACGTGACGGCGATCGTGCCGTTGCAGTCGGTGGCAGAGGGCGAATTACGTTTCGACCGGTCGAAATACAGGGGATTCGAGGTGATCGATTTCCGTTGATCCGCCTGCCGTCGTGCAGGGGGATGAAAATCCGGGCCTATGGAGGAAATAGGCCCGGATTTTTTTTGCCGTTCCACAAAAAACGAGTATCTTAGCACGGTTATTCGCCCCCGTGGCGGGAGGAATGACAGCCTGGAGGATAAGGCGTTGGGATGCAGTATCTTGTATGGCGTGATACGTAAATGGAGAACTATGTCAGAAGAGTCGAGGATCATAAAGATCAATATTGAGGAGGAGATGAAGGCGGCCTACATCGATTATTCGATGTCGGTGATCGTGTCGCGGGCGCTGCCCGATGCGCGTGACGGGTTGAAGCCCGTGCACAGGCGTATCCTGTATGACATGAGCAACGAACTGAACCTCTATTCGGATAAGCCCCACCGCAAGAGCGCCCGTATCGTGGGTGACGTGCTCGGTAAATTCCACCCGCACGGCGATTCGTCGGTGTACGACGCGATGGTGCGTATGGCCCAGGAGTGGAGCATGCGTTACCGGCTGGTGGACGGCCAGGGCAACTTCGGGTCGGTGGACGGCGACAGCCCCGCGGCGATGCGTTACACCGAAGCCCGCATGTGCAAGATCGCCGACGAGGTGATGGCCGACATAGAGAAGGATACGGTGGATTTCACGGGTAACTTCGACGATACGATGCTCGAGCCGAGGGTGCTTCCGACGAGGATCCCGCTGCTGCTCGTGAACGGCACGTCGGGCATCGCGGTGGGGATGGCGACGAATATGCCCCCGCACAACCTGTCGGAGGTGATCGACGCCACGTGCGCCTATATCGACGACCGGGAGATCGAAATCAGCGACCTGCTGAAATACGTCAAGGCACCGGATTTCCCGACGGGCGGCATTATTTACGGCTATGAGGGGGTGCGCGAGGCCTATGAAACGGGCCGCGGGCGGGTGATGATGCGTGCGCGCACGGAGATCGAGCATACGGCCTCGGGCCGCGAGTGTATCGTGGTCACCGAGATCCCTTATATGGTCAACAAGGCCGAGATGATCCGCCGGATCGCCGACCTGATCAACGAGAAGAAGATCGAGGGTATTTCCTATATCAACGACGAGTCGGACCGCCAGGGGATGCGGGTGGTGATCATCCTCAAGACCGATGCGGTGGCGAGCGTGGTGCTCAATACGCTGTATAAACATACGGCGATGCAGACCTCGTTCCCGGTGAACAATATCGCGCTGGTGGACGGCCGCCCGGTGCTGATGAACCTCAAGGATATGATCCGCGTGTTCGTCGACCACAGGCACGAAGTGGTGGTGCGGCGTACGAAATTCGACCTGGCCGCGGCCGAGAAACGGGCGCATATCCTGGAGGGATTGCTGATCGCGCTGGACCACATCGACGAGATCATAAAGATCATACGCGCGGCCGAAACGCCCGATGCGGCCAAGGCGTCGCTCATGGAGCGCTTCAATCTGAGCGAGCCGCAATCGCAGGCCATCATCGACATGCGCCTGCGGGCGCTGACCGGCCTGGAGCGGGGCAAGATCGAAGCGGAATACGAGGCGCTGCGCAAGCAGATCGACTATTTCAATTCGGTGCTCGCGGACGTGGGCCTGCAGATGAAGGTGGTGAAGGACGAGCTTGTGGAGATGAGGGAAAAATACGGCGACAAACGCCGTACGGAGATCGTTTTCAGCGCAGAGGAATTCAATCCGGAAGATTTCTTCGCGGACGAGGAGATGGTGATCACCATCTCGCACATGGGCTACATCAAGCGTACGCCGCTCACGGAATACCGCAAACAGGCCCGCGGGGGCGTGGGTGCGAAGGGCAGCGCTACGAGGGACGAGGACTTCATCGAGCATATCTACGTCACGACGATGCACCAGTGGATGCTCTTCTTCACGGAGAAAGGGCGTTGTTTCTGGCTGAAGGTCTATGATATTCCGGAGGGTGCGCGCACGTCGAAAGGTCGGGCGATCCAGAATGTGATCCAGATCGAGCCGGACGACAAGGTGAGGGCGTACATCAATGTCCGCCGCCTGGACGACCAGGAGTATATCGACAACAACTATATCATTATGTGCACCCGCGAGGGCGTGATCAAAAAGACGCGCCTGGAGGCCTACTCGCGCCCGCGACAGAGCGGCGTGAACGCAATCACGATCAAGGACGGCGACCAGTTGCTCGACGCGATCCTCACGCGCGGCTCGGCCGACGTGATGATCGCCGCCAAAGAGGGTAAGGCGATCCGTTTCCATGAGGATATCGTGCGTCCGATCGGCCGTACGGCAGCGGGCGTGAAGGGGATCGACATCGAGGATACGGACGAGGTGATCGGCATGGTCTGCGTGGAGCCGGGCAGCGGCAAGGACATCCTGGTGCTGTCCGAGAACGGTTACGGCAAACGTACCGACCTGGACGAGTACCGCATCACGAACCGCGGCGGCAAGGGGGTCAAGACGATCCAGGTGACCGAGAAAACGGGCAAGCTGATCTCGATCCAGACGGTGACGGACGAGGACGACCTGATGATCATCAACCGCAGCGGGCTGACGATCCGCACGGGTGTGTCGGCGATCCGCGTGGCGGGCCGCGCGACGCAGGGCGTGAAGGTCATCAACCTGCGCAACGGCGACCAGATCGCTTCGGTGATCGCGGTTCCGGGCGGTACGGATGACGAGGAAACCCCGGACGGCGTGATCTCCGGGACCGGGAACGGCATGGCCGGTGAAGCTGCCACAGCAGGCGCCGCTCCGGCGGAAACGCCTGCGGCAGAGGAAAATAAAGAGTGAAAAACCCTAAAAAATGATTCATATGAAACGAGTATTGTTATCAACGGCGATCGCCATAATGGTCTGTGCACAGGGAATCCATGCCCAGCAGCAGCAACCCCCCAAAGAGACGGACTTCAAGGACATGCAGAAGAGGATCGCCAAATCGGATGAGGATATCGCCAATCCGAAGAAAAACACCAAATCGACGGTTTGGATGGAGCGCGGCAAACTGTTCCTGGACGCCTACAACCTTCCGGTGGGGCTCTCTTATCCGGGGATGAGCGTCGAGAATGCCGAAACTTTCCTGGGCAAGCCGACCGGCCAGCCGGAAACCAAGCAGATCGGCGACTTCACCTACACGCTGACTCCTTATGCCACTGCGACCACTTATGCCCGCGAGCAGGACGGCAAGGTGGTGATTCTTTTCTGGGAGTCCAAGATGACGGTTGTCGACAATCCGCTCGACAAGTCGGCCGAGGCCTATATGAAGGCCTACGAGTTGGACAATAAGACCGAGGCGAAGGTGAAAGAAGCCCAGAAGATGCTGGGTAATTCCTATAAGCAGGAGGCCAATGCGGCTTTTTCGTTGCTGAAGTATATCGAAGCGGCCGATGAGTTCACCAAAGCCTACAAGATCATGATCGCGAAGCCTTATATGTATGGCGATACGCTTTCGGCCTTCAATGCGGGCTATCTCTACACCGCAGGCAAGGAGTACAAAAAAGGCATCGAGATGCTCCGCGAGGCGCTCAAATATAATTACGAGAGCGGCGGCGATACCTATTTCTTCCTCTACCACTGCTATTTCGGTTTGCAGGATATGGCCAACGCACAGCAGGTGCTGTTGGACGGCCTGGCCAAGCACCCGACCAATACGCGCATCGTCGAGGGCCTTCTGTCGGTGTTCACCTCGAGTGACAGCGATCCTGGGGCGATGATCCCCATCGTGGAGAAAGCGATCGCGGCCGATCCGAAGAATGCCAACCTTTATGCGGGCCTGGGCCTGGTGTACGATAAGCTCGGCGATCAGGATAAAGCGATCGATGCGTTTGCCAAATCGGTTTCCCTGGAATCCAAGGAGTTCAGCAATAACTTCAACCTGGGCCTGTTGTACGTCAAGAAGGCCGACGACCTCTATAACGAGCTTGCCCGCAAGAACATTCCCCAAAAGGAGTATAATACGGAACAGGCAGCGATCTTCGCCATTTATTCGAAGGCCATTCCTCCCCTGGAACGTGCGCTTGCGGCCCAGCCCGGCCACGCTTCGACGGTGGAACTGCTCAAGAACCTCACGTTCCGCCTTCGTGACACCAGCCCTGAGATGCAGGCGAAATTCGACAAGTATGAAGCTATGTTCAAAGCGCAGGAAGGAAAGTAATCGAGCGGCGTTTTTGGAATGAAAAATGTATCCCGTCCTGCAGGGTTCCCTGCAGGATGGGATGCCACTTTTATATAAAAAGCAGGCGTGTCGGCACGCCTTAAGCGAACAGGCATGAGTGAGCAGGCAACAAATAGGATATTGGACGAGATCACCGGGCAGGATTACCAGTACGGGTTCGTGACCGACGTGCAGACGGACCTGATCCCGCGGGGTCTGAACGAGGATGTGGTGCGCCTGATCTCATCCAAGAAGGGGGAACCGCAATGGATGCTCGACCGGCGGCTAAAGGCGTTTGCGCATTGGAAGACGCTGTCGATGCCCACGTGGGCGCATCTGAATATTCCTCCGATCGACTACCAGGATATTATTTATTACGCTGCGCCGCGCACCACGCCCAGGTATGAAAGCCTGGACGAGGTGGACCCGGAAGTGCGCAAGACCTTCGAGAAGCTGGGCATTCCGCTGGAGGAGCAGATGATGCTGGCGGGGGTTGCGGTGGATGCGGTGATGGACTCGGTGTCGGTCAAGACGACCTTCAAGGAAACGCTGGCCGAGAAGGGTATTATATTTTGCTCGATGAGCGAGGCCGTGCGCGATTATCCGGAATTGATACAGAAATATTTGGGCAGCGTGGTGCCGCATACGGACAACTTCTTTTCGGCGCTGAACGCGGCGGTGTTTTCGGACGGCTCGTTCTGCTATATCCCGAAGGGGGTGCACTGCCCGATGGAACTGAGCACTTATTTTCGGATCAACGCGGCGGGCACGGGACAATTCGAACGCACGCTGATCGTGGCCGACGAGGGGGCGTATGTGAGCTACCTGGAAGGATGTACGGCTCCGCAGCGCGATGAGAACCAGCTGCATGCGGCCGTGGTGGAGATCGTGGTGATGCGGGATGCCGAGGTGAAATATTCGACGGTGCAGAACTGGTATCCGGGCGATAAGAACGGCCGGGGCGGGGTGTATAACTTCGTGACCAAGCGGGGGATATGCAAGGGCGACAATTCGCGCCTTTCATGGACGCAGGTCGAAACGGGCTCGGCGATCACGTGGAAATACCCGAGTTGCATCTTGGCGGGGGACAACAGCGTAGGCGAGTTTTACTCGGTGGCGCTGACCAACAACCACCAGCAGGCCGATACGGGCACGAAGATGATCCACCTGGGCCGTAACACCCGCAGCCGGATCGTGTCGAAGGGCATTTCGGCGGGAGTGAGCCAGAACAGCTACCGCGGCCTGGTGAAGGTGGCGCGGAAGGCCGTGGGCGCACGGAATTATTCGCAGTGCGACTCCCTGCTGATCGGCGACCGGTGCGGCGCCCATACGTTCCCGTATATCGATGTGGAGCATCCGGGGGCGGTGGTCGAGCATGAGGCGACGACTTCGAAGATCAGCGAGGACCAGTTGTTCTACTGCAACCAACGCGGCCTTTCCACGGAGGATGCCGTGGGATTGATCGTGAACGGCTACGCCCGCGAGGTGCTGAACAAGCTGCCGATGGAGTTTGCGGTCGAGGCGCAGAAACTGTTGTCGTTGTCGCTCGAGGGCAGCGTTGGCTAGGTGTCTGCAGCCACTCCGGGTTGGCAGGAAC
>JAVBNK010000036.1:0-9780 GCA_031551595.1 Rikenellaceae bacterium
CTTCGGAAGGTACTTCAGCTTCTGATCCTCCGTCCCGTGCTCCAATATAGGCGCAACGCACAGCGACGTATGCGCCGATACGATTACACCCGTCGACGCACAGGCCTTCGACAACTCCTCCACTGCCATCGCGTACATCAACTGAGTACCTCCAGCACCTCCATACTGAACAGGTACCGGAATCCCAAGAATCCCCAACTTCCCCAGCTTCTCAACCGTCCCCGCAGGAAATCGCTCCATCTCATCAACCTCTGACGCAAACGGTCGCACCTCAAATTCCGTAAATACCCTCAACAAATCCAAAAATAAACGCTCTGTATTGCCCAATCCAAAGTCCATACACTATATATTTTTAAGTATCACCGCCGTACCCATGCCGCCACCGATACAGAGCGACGCCAGGCCTAATTTGCGATTGTTGCGTTTCATTTCATGCACCAGGCTCACCGTGATGCGGTTGCCCGAGGCGCCGATCGGGTGTCCGAGGGCGATCGCACCGCCGTTCACGTTGCAATGCGCGTCGAACCACGCCTTATCCACCCCGTGGTCGGCCTCCAGCTGCTTCATCACACCCAGCGACTGCGCCGCGAAAGCCTCGTTCAGCTCCACGACCTCCATATCACTCAGTTTCAGCCCCGCACGCGACAACGCCTGCGCAATGGCCGGCACCGGGCCCAGGCCCATTACCGAGGGATCTACCCCGCCCTGCCCGGTGGCGATGATTTCCACCAGCGGCGTGAGGTTATATTTTTTCACGGCCTCCTCCGAAGCCACCAGCACGAACGATGCGCCGTCGTTGATGCCCGAGGCATTGCCCGCCGTCACCGTGCCGTCCTTTTTGAACGCGGGACGTAGCGAAGCCAGCTTGTCTGGCGTCGTGGCGCGGTTGGGGTATTCGTCCGTGTCGAACATCGCCGTTTCCTTCTTCACCTGCACCGGCACGGGTACGATCTCATCCCTGAAACGCCCGCCGTCCAACGCCGCAATCGCCTTCTGCTGCGAAGCGTAAGCGAAAGCATCCTGCTCCTCGCGCGTAATGCCGTATCTCTCAGCGACGTTCTCAGCCGTCACCCCCATATGGTAGCCCTCAAAGGCATCTGTCAGGCCGTCGCATACCATGTGGTCCACCGCCTTGAAATCGCCCATCCTGATACCCTTGCGCACCTCGCCGCCGAGCACGAAACCCGCCGACGACATGTTCTCCACACCCCCGGCAAGCACCAGGTTCGCATCGCCCGACCGGACGGCCTGTGCCGCGTAGAGGATGCTCTTCATGCCGCTGCCGCAGATCATGTTCACGCCCCAGGCAGGCACGCCCGCCGGGATGCCCCCGCGAATGGCCGCCTGGCGCGCCACGCCCTGCCGCTGGCCGGCCATCAGTATGTTACCCACGACCACTTCGTCGATCTTCGACGGGTCGACGCCCGTTTCCCTGATAATCTCACGGATCACCACAGCCCCTAACTCGGCCGCGGGCACGTCCGTCAGCGTGCCGCCCATTTTCCCTATCGCCGTTCGGCGTGCGGCTACGATGTATGCTTTCATTGTCGCATCGGTTTTAAGTCCTTATCTATGATCAGTTGCGCCTCGGTCGCCGCCTGCAGCTGCTCCACGGTGAATTCCGGGTGGATTTCACGCAACACCACCCCCTCGGGCGTTATGTCCATCACCCCCATCTCGGTGATGATCATGTCCACCTGCCCGGCGGCCGTCAGCGGCAGCGTGCATTTTTTCAATATTTTAGGCGCCCCTTTGGCCGTATGCTCCATTGCCAGCACCACCCGGCGCGCACCCACCAGCAGGTCCATCGCACCGCCCATGCCGGGGGTCAGTTTGCCGGGGATCATCCAGTTGGCCAGGTCGCCGCGCTCGTCCACCTGCAACGCCCCGAGGATCGCCATATCGACGTGTCCGCCGCGGATAATGGCGAACGAGGTGGCGCTGTCGAAGGCGCTCGCCCCCGGGAATGCGGTGATATACCCGCCGCCGGCATTCACCATGTCGGGATCCCCGGCGCCCGCTTCCGGCGCGGGGCCCATGCCCAGCAATCCGTTCTCGGATTGCAGTGTCACGCGCACGTCCCGAGGCAGGTAATTCGGGATCAGCGTCGGCAAACCGATCCCCAGGTTCACCACGTCGCCGTCATTCAACTCCAGGGCCGCTCGCCGCGCGATCACCTCCCTGATCTGGTCTTTGTCCATGATATACTTAGTTTATATTGTCCGCATTTCTATTTTTCGCGGCTGCGGGGGACGGCGATTTTTAATCGCCGGGCCGCGAAAAGCAGCGATTCTGCAAGAATCGCGTTATCCCCTCCTTCTTACAAACTCCTGCACCGCGAACGAGGCCACGTCGTCGGCATAGCTGTTCATGCCGAAACCGGCGTCGTAGCCCAACTCCCTGGCCAGTTCGTGCGTGATGCGCGGCCCGCCGCACACGACGATCATCCGCTCACGCAGCCCCTCGGCCTCCAGCATCTCGACCAGTTCCACCAGGTTGTGGATATGCACGTCCTTCTGCGTCACGGTCTGCGACACCAGCAGCACGTCGGCATCCAGCTCGATCGCCCGGGCGATGAAATCCTCGTTGGGCACCTGGCTGCCCAGGTTGTGCGCCTCGATCATCTCGTAACGTTCCAGCCCGTAATGGCCGGCGTAACCCTTCATGTTCATGATGGCGTCGATGCCCACGGTGTGGGCGTCCGTGCCCGTGCTCGCCCCCACGACCACCAGCGGACGGCCGACATGGGTGCGGACATACTCGTCCGTGGCCGCCATATCCATCACCGTCGACTCCACCTTCGGCACGTAAATATCGGTATAGTCCACCGTGTGGGTGCACGAGCCGTAGCAGTTGAAGAACGTAAACCCGGGGGCCAGTTCCCGGAAGAACACCACCTGCGGGTCGTTGAAGCCCATTTTCTTCAGCAGCGTCTTGGCCGCTTCGGTCGCCTCGTCGCCCGCCGGGACGGGAAGCGTGAAACTGAGTTGCGTCTTGCCGTCGTTCATCGTGTCGCCGTAGGGCTTCACGTGTTTCAGGTCCAGCGTGCGGTCGAAATCGTGCGACTGCATCGAATATAATCCTCCGCTCATAGTTATTCCCTGTTTTTCATGATCGCGATGAACGGGTTGCGGTAGTGCGCACCCTTCTCCGAAACCCCGTCGAGGCCCTTGCCGCCCGTCTTGGAGCGTTTCACATCGCCGAATTTACCTTTTTCCAGGGCCGTGAACAGCCCTTCGCTCTGCAACTCTTCGAGCAACGCCGCAGCCTTTTCCAACACCTCTTTGGCGCGGTTGCGGATGATCCCGCCGTGGCGGAATTCCACCTCGTCGCCGATCGCACGCATATTGTTGAAAATGTATTTCGCATTCTCGATCGAAAGATAACGGTCGCTCATGAACGGCGTGTGGATCGCCTCGGTGGGCATGCCCAACAGCTGTATCCCCTGCCCCGTCCAGATGCCCACCATGTTGAACAGCGCATCCTGGATGTGGCCGCGGAAGATGTTGCCCGTCATGAATTTCGTGGGCGGCATATATTTCAGCGGCGCATCCGGAAAAATCTCGCGCGTCATCTGCGCCTGCGCCAATTCGTACAGGAAGCCGTTTTCCATCCCGGGGTCCATCTCGAAGGCATGGCCCAGGCCCATCTGCTCCTCGGGCAGCCCGGCCAGCAGCGCCAACTGTTCGTTGATCAGGTCGGACGCCAGCACCGTGTGGGCTTCGTCATAGGCGTCGGCCGTGGTGAGGTAGTTGTCCTCGCCCGTGTTGATGATCACCCCCGCAAAGCCGTTGATCACCCGCGAAAAGTATTGGTCCACCAACGTGCGCTGCATGTTGATGTCGCGGAAAAGGATGCCGTAAAGCGCGTCGTTGAGCATCACGTCCAGCCCTTCGAACGCCCCCATCACCGCTATCTCGGGCATACACAGCCCCGAGCAGTAGTTGCACAGGCGGATGTAACGCCCCAATTCTTCACCGACTTTATCCAATGCCGCACGCATGATGCGGAAGTTTTCCTGCGTGGCGAACGTGCCGCCGAAACCTTCCGTCGTGGCACCGTAGGGCACATAATCGAGCAAACTCTGCCCCGTGGTGCGGATCACGGCGATGATGTCGGCCCCCTGGCGTGCGGCGGCCTCGGCCTGCACCACATCCTCGTAGATGTTGCCCGTCGCCACGATCACATAAAGATAAGGCCGCGGGCCCTCGCCCAGGCGCGTGAGGAACTCCTCGCGGCGGGCTCGGCGGGCCCTGATACGCTCCACCGAAGCCGTCACGACAGGCGCCAGCGCGCGGTCGATCTCCTCCTGCGGGGCCACCGGCAGGCGCGTGAGGTCCAACTCCCCGGCCGCGATGCGCTCAGCCAACTCCTGGGGCACCTGCCCGGTCTGCACCATCGCATTGCCCATGTAAAACATCACCCCTTCGCCCAGCGCGCCGCGCGAACGGATATCGTCCACCACCACGTTGGGCAGCGGCACCTGGTTGGCATCCACGCCGTCGATGCCCAGCAACCGGCACAGCGTGCGCTCGACCGCCACGGTCGTATAGCCGTCCGCGAAACGCTGCACATCCCGCGCAATGTCCGCAGCCACAGCCTTCGCGTGCCCGACCACCTTGAAATCAATTCCTAATTTGCTCTCCATTTATTTTGCAGTATTCATTTTTAGTTATTCCGACCTTGCCAGGCAAGGTTTCCGGCCCGCATCCATCGGCGGCGAAGGGCCGAACCGACGCGGAGCGAGTGCAGAGGCCGCCTGCAGACTATGCCGAACCGCGGGGAGGAAAACAATGCTAAACATTGTCGACTGTCGCCTACAGTCCGGATTCACCTTCCTTTGGCTGCGGACTAATTTTCGGGGGCGAAATCACATCCTGAGCCCGGGGGGATTGAGGTTGCGAATTCCCCTGCGGCAGGAGCCGCCGCGCCGCAGCGATCCACCCGCCGTCCACGCCCAGCATGTCGGCCACGCGCAACGCCTCACGGGGCGCCTGCGTGCCGTCGGCCTCCTCCACAAGGCCGTAATCCATGTAATCGCCCACGTTGGCAGGCGTCAACCCCACTTCCGGCCCCACACCCGTAAACCCTTTCACCCGCATCCGGCGGAAATTCCCCGCAATGCCTCCGTAGTGGGTCGTCACCACCGCACGGGCGTTCAATCCGTCCAGCACTTCGAGAAGTCCGGCCACCAAGGCCGCACCCTCTGCCGGGTTGGTCGTCTGGGCAGGCTCGTCGATCACGGCAAGTATATCGCTCCCTTCGCGCAACTGCGCGATCACCGCCTGTATATTGACGATCTCGGCCGCAAAAGCCGACAATCCGCGTTTCATCGCATCGGGCTCCGCCAGGCACAGCGCCACGCCGTCCACCGGCGCCACAGACGCCTGCCGCGCAGGCACCCCGAACCCGTATTGGCAGAGGCATTGCGCCAACGCCACCATGTGCAGCAACACGCTCTTGCCTCCCATATTCGATCCCGTGACCAACGTCGGGGCCGCGCCGAAACCGAAATCCACCGGCTGGAACGCCCGGCCCGCGTCCGCAAGCCGCTCGGCCACCGCCGGGTGGAACAATCCTTTATACGCCGTGCCCTCCGCAATTTGCGGAATACACAGCCCGCGCCGGAGCACCTGCACCGCCCGGGACATCCGTATATCGATCCGCGCCACCGCATCCAATGCCTCCAAAGCCGCTGCCGCCATCGGCCGCGCCTTCGCAGCCAACTGCGTGCGGATACGCTCCTCCTCGTCGCCCATTTGCAGCATCAACGCCGGGCGTTGTTCCTCATCGGCTGTCCTAAACTGCCGCCGAAGCGCGGCCAACGCTTCCGAATAGGCGTCATAGACGTGGAATGACGCGATGCGCGTGCCCTCCGGGTCCAGAAGCGCCACCAGCGGCGTCAGGTCCGGCAGCCCCGGTTCATGCAACCCGCACTGCGGCAGCAAACCGCGTATCTCGCACGCCGTCAGCGCAAACAACTTCACTTCGAACCACTCCACGTCGTCCGGCACACCGCCCCCGGCCAGCCGTTGCAGCGTGCCCTGTATATCGCGCACCCGCGCCAGCCTCAGGTCGAGCGTGCCGCGTACCCGCGCCTTGCCCTCGTCGGCGGCCGAGGCCACGTATTGCGACAACACCTTATATTCCGCCTCGATCTGCTGCGCCGTGCGCATCCAGGCCGTATCCATCAGCACCCGCCGCGCCGCGCCCGACCTGAGCGCCAGGTCGTCCGCCATAAAGCGCAGTGCGCTGAACCTTTCCGTCATCTCCCTCAGCCGCATCGCTGTGCCTCCTTCCGTATATCGTACACCGGCACGCCCAGCGACCGTTCCATGCGCCCGCGCAATTCGTCCGCATCCAACCCGTAGCCGCGCGGCGAGAACGGATTGACGCACACCGCGATCAGCCGCGTGCGTTGCAGTACGCTCACCCGCCCGCCCCGCGCCGTAAATTCACGGAACAGCTCCGGCGGGACAAAGATATGCGTAAAATCGGGGACCACCACCTCCGCGCCTTCGCCCGCCCGCATCACCGCACGCAGGAAACGCCCGCCCAGCGCACCGGCCACATAGAACCGGTTGCCGTGGGCGAACATATCGCCCCCCGCGCGCTCCATGGCGAAGGCCGACGGCATCCCCAGGTCATGCAACCCGCCCCGGTCGTCCAACGCCCACACGCCGTGTTTGATCTCCTGCGCCGCAGGCGCCACATCCGACACGCCGAGGTCCACCAGGTCGCACACGAAACGCGTATGGCGCACCAGCGTGTCCATGCTGGCCGAATAGGCCGCACCCGTCGCCAGCACCATCGCCTGGCTCAGCGCCGGCGAGGCGGGACTCAGGCGCGACAACGCCCCGTCAATCAGGCAAATCTCCGCCCCGTATTCCCCGGCTGCCGTTTTCGTCCACTGCCGCAGCCCGGCATTCGACGACGGACCCGAAAGCAGCACCTTGCCGCCCGCCAGCACCCGTGCCGTCACCACGCGCCCCAGGGCGGTCGCGTCACGGCTCACGTCCAGCACCTCGGCGACCAACTGCCGCCCCCGGTAGTGCTTCTCGCTGGTCGAGAACAGCGTCCCTTCCGTGAGCGTGATCTCGGGCTTGGCCGTCAGGCTCACCTGGTCCACACGCTCGCCGTCCACACCCACAGAGGTCACGGCCACCCGCCTGCCACGGGCGGCAAGCCCGCGCAGCAGGTAGTTCAGGCATTCGGTCTTACCGGTGTTCTTGTCCACCCCCACGACCGATACCGTCCCGTATTTGCTGACCTCCTCGATAAGCGGCATCATACAATCATTCATGACCTTACACCAACTTTGTTTTTGTTCCCTTTTACAAGAAAGAACGGAGATAAAGTCCGTGTAAGATCGTATGGCATTATTTCACGTGACGCTCCTTGCGCAACAGATGTTCCGGTTCGAGCGACATGCGCCGGCCTTCCAGGAGCGACGCCACGCCATCGACACGCTGTTTCTCACACTCCGTGCAGCGGCACTTGTTCACATAGTCGGACGGCTCGGTGTAGGTGGTGATCACACCCTCGAAATTACGCAGCACGATCCTGCCCGGGGCCTGCGAAATAATATACGTAGGCATCACAGGGGTCTTGCCGCCTCCGCCCGGGGCGTCCACCACGAACGTGGGCACGGCGTAACCGGACGTATGCCCGCGCAGGTTCTCGATGATCTCGATGCCTTTCGACACGGGCGTGCGGAAGTGCTCCAGGCCCATCGACAGGTCGCACTGGTAGATATAATAGGGGCGCACGCGGATCTTCACCAGGTCGTGCATCAGCCGTTTCATCACATGCGGACAGTCGTTCACCCCGCGCAACAGCACCGACTGGTTGCCCAGCGGAATACCGGCGTTGGCCAGCCGCGCGCAAGCCGCAGCGGCCTCGGGCGTCACTTCGTTCGAATGGTTGAAGTGGGTGTTGAGCCACACGGGATGGTATTTCGCCAGCATCTGCACCAGTTTGTCGGTGATGCGCTGGGGGCAGACCACCGGGGTACGGCTGCCGATGCGGATGATTTCAACGTGAGGAATGGCGCGAAGGCGCTGTATAATGGACTCCAACATGGCGTCACTGACCAGCAGCGCGTCGCCCCCGGAAAGCAGCACGTCGCGCACCTCGGGCGTGCGTGCGATGTAGTCGATGGCCCGCTGGATGCGCTCCGAAGGGGCCTCGCCGTCCTTCTGGCCGGCGAAACGGCGGCGGGTGCAGTGGCGGCAGTACATCGCGCACATGTCCGTAATGAGGAACAGCACGCGGTCCGGATAGCGGTGCGTGAGCCCCGGCACGGGCGAATCCTCGTCCTCGTGCAGCGGGTCCAGCAGGTCGGCCGCCGAGGTATGGGTTTCGGCCTCGGTCGGGATGGCCTGCCTGCGGATCGGGCAGTCGGGATCGTCCGGGTCGATCAGGCTCAGGTAGTACGGCGTGATCGCCATGCGCAGCGTGGCGAGCGATTTGCGCACGCCTTCCTCTTCCTCGGGCGTTAGGCGGATGTATCTTTTAAGCTGGTCGAGCGTTTCGATCCTGTTTTTGATCTGCCACTTCCAGTCGTTCCACTGCTCGTCCGCCACGTCCGGGAACATCTCTCTTCTTCGGTTCACTGTCATTGTTAAGACTCTAAACGTATAATTGTTCGAACAATCCGCGTATCGCGGCGGACTCGCGGATAATATTGAGCGTCAGGTCGGCATGGCCCTTGGCATAGCCGTTGCCGACAATCAGGTTAATGTCCTTCCCCACGCCTTCGGCGCCCAGCGCGGCTTTCGTGAAACTCGTCGCCATCGAGAAAAAGTAGACCGAGCCCTGACCCTTGGTCACCAGGATCGAGGTCATCTCCGTCGAAGGCACATTCACATTGTTGATCGTCACGTCGCAGCCCCGCTGCCCCGCAATGGCCGTCACCTTGTCGTAAACGTCCATCACGTTCGTGGCATCGGCCACGATTACGTGTGTGGCCAGGTTCATCTCCATCACCCGCCGGGCGTTCTCCTGCGAATACTCCACCACGATCACACGACCGTAAGGCCCGGCGTTCTTCATCGCCTGGTAGCAGCACAGGACGCCCGATTTGCCGCCCCCGCCGATGATGCACACCGTGTCGCCCTCTTTGACAAGCCTGTCGACCTGCGCCGGGGCGCCCGCCACATCCAGCGCGGCCAGCGCCAGGCGCTCCGGGATGTCGTCCGG
This sequence comes from Rikenellaceae bacterium, assembly GCA_031551595.1. Classification (GTDB taxonomy): domain Bacteria; phylum Bacteroidota; class Bacteroidia; order Bacteroidales; family Rikenellaceae; genus JAVBOW01. Next base: position 9,202 of record JAVBNK010000036.1, read on the forward strand.
CAGCACGGCGAACAGCCCGCTGTCGAACAGGATGGCCTGCGCATCGGCATCCACCTGGTCCGAGGCCGGATCGAGCCGCTTTATAGTATTTATTTTCAGCGGAGTGAGCGACAGCGACACCAGCGTGGCGATGCGGTCGCCGACCTTGAGCCGCCGGTCGCCGAACCGGGGCCCGATCTGCCGCACCGTGCCGATGAGCATACCGCCCGAGCCCGTCACCGGGTTCTGCATCTTGCCCCGTTCGGCCACGATCGAAAGGATCATGTCGCGCATCCGCCCCGCATCGTCCGCGCACGCCTTCCTGATCTGCGTGTAGCTGGCCGAGTCGATGTTGAGCGTCGATACGTCGATCAGCACCTCGTTGTCATAGATCTCCATCGTGTTATCGAGCCGTAGCGCCGGCTGGGGCAATGTCCCGGCCGGGCTGAGCACGCGATGGGTCCCGTATCGGCATCCCTGCTTCATCCGCGTTTAAGCATAAAGTTCGGGGAACACCTTGCGTAGCTTTTCGCTCTCGCGCAGGATCTGCAGCGTAATTTCGGCGTGGCCGCGGGTGTAGCCGTTGCCCACGATCATCGT
>JAVBNK010000117.1:0-4486 GCA_031551595.1 Rikenellaceae bacterium
ACCTCGTACACGACGTGCGGGTGATCCGCCTTCCGCGCCATGCGGCCTCGTGCCCGGTGGGCATCGGGGTGAGCTGCTCGGCCGACCGCAACATCAAGGCGAAGATCACCGAAGAGGGTATCTTCCTTGAAAAACTGGAGCGCCATCCCGAGCGGTTCCTGCCCAAGGAGGCCCCGGGGATGGCCCCGGCGGTGGAGATCGACCTCGACGAGGGGATGGACAAGGTGCGTGCGACGCTGTCGAAATACCCGGTCAAGACGCGCCTCAACCTGCGCGGTACGCTGGTCGTGGCCCGCGACATTGCGCACGCCCGGATCAGGCAGATGCTCGACGAAGGGTGCCCTATGCCCCGGTATATGAAGGACCATCCGGTCTACTACGCCGGGCCGGCCAAGACCCCGCAGGGGATGGCCTCGGGCAGTTTCGGGCCGACCACGGCCGGACGCATGGATTCCTACGTGGGGCTGTTCCAGTCGCTGGGCGGCTCGCTGGTGATGCTGGCCAAGGGCAACCGCTCGCCGCAGGTCGCTGAGGCCTGCAAACGCTACGGTGGGTTCTACCTCGGCTCGATCGGCGGCCCGGCGGCCATCCTGGCGCAGGACAGCATCAAGAGCGTCGAGGTGATCGATTTCCCGGAGCTCGGCATGGAAGCCGTGCGTAAGATCCGCGTGGAGAATTTCCCGGCGTTCATCGTCGTCGACGACAAGGGGAATGATTTTTTTGATGAGTTTAGGTAAAGGGCGGCGCCATGCGTATGTTTTTGTTCGGGCCGAAGCCGGCCGGGAGGCGGAACCTATAGGTTGCAACCCTCCGCGCAGTGCGGTTTCGGGTCGCCGCGCTTCGGTTCCGGCCAAAGTGCGAAGGACAAAAATCAGTATGGTGTCTGTAAAACACAATAAAACGGGATGTTTCGCGTTATCCCAAAAAACCGGTGTATGGGAGGAATGTTCAGGCGGTCGTTATTTCTGATGGCTGCGGTGATGGCTGCGGTGCCGCTTTGGGCCCAGCAGGTCAAGGTGGAGATACTGGCGCCCATGATGGTCGCCGTGGGCGAGTCGTTCCGGGTCGAGTACTCGGTCAACGCCAAACCCGAGGGCTTCAAGCCCCCGGCGATCACGGGATTCGACGTGCTGGCGGGCCCTACGGTGTCGAATTTCGAAAGCACCACGATCGTCAACGGGCAGGTCAACAAGACGGCCAGCTATGCCTACACGTACGTGATGAAGGCGACGGCGGCGGGTAAGTTCACCATTCCCCCGGTGGAAATGACCGTCGACGGGAAACAGTACCGCTCGCAGCCCCTGAACATCGAGGTGATCGCCGACGGCGGCGCCCAGCAGGGCCAGGGAGGCCAGCGCGGTTCACGCCCCCAGGGCGAACCGTCCGCGCAACAGCAGGGAACCGTTGCGGCCGACGACATCCTGATCGTGGCTTCGGTGAACCGCAGCGAGGTCTACAAAGGCCAGCCGGTGAAACTCACTCTGAAGATCTATACCCGGTTGCCGTTCAGCGATGCCCGCGCCGCCAAGTTGCCGGGTTTCAACGGTTTCTGGCGCCAGGAGTTGCCCGCCGACCGTTACGAGTGGAAACGCGAGAACTATAACAATAAGGTTTACGACGCCCGCATACTGAGCGAACACCTGCTCTACCCCCAGCAGTCGGGCACCCTGCGGATCGACCCGTTCGAGATGGAGGTGATCGCGCAGATTATCACCCGCACCCAGGCCCGGTCGATCATCGAAGATATGATGGGCGGCGGGCAGCAGGTACGCGAAGTGCAGCGCAACCTCTCGACCAAGCCCCTATCCGTCCGGGTGAAGGATTTCCCGGCGGGTGCGCCCGCCTCGTTCGGCGGGGCGGTGGGCAACTTCACGATGACGGCCGACCTCTCGTCGCGCACCATCGCCGCCAATGCCGCGGGGACCTATACCCTCAAGATCTCAGGATCGGGCAACCTGCCGCTGATCCCCGCGCCGAAACCGGACTTTCCCGGCTCGTTCGAGATCTATAACACCAAAACCACCGAGAGCCTCACCAACAGCGTTTCGGGCATCAGCGGCTACCGCCAGTTCGAATTCCCGTTCATCGCCCGCGCCGAGGGCGTGCAGACCCTGGGCAACTTCGAATTCACCTACTTCAACCCCGAAACGTCACGCTACGTCACGCTCAACGCCCCGGCCATGGAGCTGACCGTCACGCCGGACGAAGGCGGCGGCGCGGCACGCCCGTCGGGCGCCCTGGTGAGCGGCATGAACAAAGAGGATATCAAGGTGATAGGAAGTGATATACGCTTCATTAATATCAGCTCGCCGGGCTTCTCTTCGGGACGCTTCATGCTGATCGGGAGCGTGGAATACTTTCTCGCGCTGCTGCTCATCGCGCTGGTTGCGGCGGCGGCCTACGTACTGGTGTCGCGTGCGGTGAAACAGCGCCGCAACGTGGCCGCCCTCAAGGGTAAGCGTGCCAATAAAGTGGCCCTGCAGCGTTTCAACGCCGCCGAAAAGCATAAGCGCGATGGCGACCGCCGCGGCTTCCTCAATGAAATGCTGCGTGCGCTGTGGGGATACATGGGCGACAGGCTCAACATCCCGGCGGCCAACCTCACCAAGGACAACATCCGTGAGGAACTGGCCAAGCGTAACGCCCCGGTGCAGGCGGTGGAGCGCTACGTGGACGTGATCTCGGCGTGCGAACACGCGCAGTATTCGCCCGAAACCACCGGGCAGGCCGACGACCTCTACCGCAGCGGCGTCGAGGCGATCTCTGAAATGGAATCCATCCTGAAATAGCCATGAAGAAGTATCTGTTGATCATATTTACCGTGCTGTGCGCCGCCGTCCGCGCCCAGGACAGCGTCCCGGCCGACACCCTGCCGGCGGCCTCCCGTGCGGCTTCGGCGCAGGAACTCTGGGACCGCGCCAACACCGCCTACCTGAACGGTGCGTACAGCCATGCCATCGCCGACTACGATTCGATCATGGCGATGGGCCACACGAGCTATAAACTCTATTACAACCTGGGTAACGCCTATTTCAAAACCAATGAGATAGGCCGCGCGATGCTCTACTACAACAAGGCGTTGCGGCTGGCCCCGACCGACGGCGACGTGAAATACAACATGGCCGTGGCCGGCAGCTACGTCAAGGACAAGATCGAACAGGTGCCCGAATTCTTTTTCTCGCGCTGGGTGCGCGGGGTGCGGATGGGCCTGAGCGGCTACACCTGGACCTGGGTCAGCCTGGGGCTGCTGTGTTGTGCCGTGGCCGCGGCGATGGTCTACCTGCTCTCGGTGAAGCTGTCCCGCCGCAAGAAGGGGTTTTTCGCCGCCGTGGTGTGCCTGGCGCTGTTCGTGGTCGCCACGGCGTTCGCCATTGCCGGGCGCAGCGAAATGCGCTCGCCCAGCGAAGGGATCGTCATGCGCACGGCCGTGTCGGTGAAAAGCTCGCCCGACCGCCAGAGCAAAGACCTCTTCGTGATCCATGAAGGCACCAAGGTGCGCGTGGTGGGGCAGCTGCAGGAGTGGCGCGAGGTCGTTTTAGAGGACGGCAAAAAAGGCTGGATCGAATTTTCGTCGATCGGGATGATCTGAGGGGTTGCAAAAAATAATTTCGGTAAAATTTCCATACGGACTCTGATGTCGCGGCTGCTGGAAGATATCGTGGGCGAACTGTCGCGCCTGCCGGGCATCGGGCGCCGCACAGCGCTCCGGTTGGCGATGCACATCCTGCGCATGGAGTCCCGGCAGGTGGGCGATATGACCGGGGCGATCGACCGTTTCCGCAACGAGATCAAGCATTGCTCGAAGTGTAATAACCTGTCGGACACGGATGTCTGCCCGGTGTGCAGCGATCCGGGGCGCGACCGGTCGATGATCTGCGTGGTGGAGCAGGTGGGCGACGTGCTTTCGATCGAGAATACGCACCAGTACCGCGGATTGTACCATGTGTTGGGCGGGGTGATCTCGCCCATGCAGGGCATCGGCCCGTCGGCGCTGAAGATCGACCTGCTGACCGAGCGCATCGCCGCAGGCGGCGTCCGGGAGGTGATCCTCGCGATCAGTACCACGGTCGAGGGTGAAACCACGCTTTTCTATATCACCAAACGGCTCGAACAATTTCCCGACGTGCATATCACGGCGCTGGCCCGCGGCATCGGCTTCGGCGACGAGTTGGAATATGCCGACGAGCTGACCATCGCCCATGCCCTCCATCACCGCCGCAAGCTGTAATACCATAAAAGGGATATTGGGTAAAACAGTTGGCGGGACGTAATTGTCCGATATAGTATTATTTATGCGTGAGTTGCTTAAGTGCAACTCATGATTCCCTTGGGCCACTGGCTATCCATAGCCATGGGCAAGCCCGCCCCTGTCAACCGACGCCACGCCGGGCGCCGTCAACCTTGTTGGAATGGCCGGGGCGCGAAGGAGGAGGGCGAAGCCAACGGGCGGGCGGGGGTGGGGTTTTCAGTACAGATGCGGCTTCGA
>JAVBNK010000085.1:0-12847 GCA_031551595.1 Rikenellaceae bacterium
ATCAAGCTAATCAACCTGCTCAAAGCGGAGCAAACCAGAGAAGTTAACTCGTTACTTATCCGTTACCTATTCTGAATTATCACCAATCTAAACGATTGATTCAGAAAGGAATAATCCAAAGGCATAGGCTTGTTTCTAAATCGTTACCTGTCCCCAAAAACACTTTTGTAATCTACTTATTTTCAGCCAAAAAGATTAATTCCTGTGCCTTGCACAATGGAAGGTTACGTTCTTCTCGATGCCGCAGATGGCGGCGATCTCCTTGAGGTAGTCGTTGACCTTCTGGTTCGATGGGATTTTGAACAACCGACCGTCTTTGGTCTGGCCACCGTGCTTTTTGATAATGGCCAGCGGCACGTCCAGCAGCCGGACGTTGACTTGTGCCCCGGTCTTGATGCGGGTGGTGTCGATCCACTGGTGGCCGTCGTCACCACGCACGATATCTGTTTCGAGCAGCTCCTTGAGGTCGATGGAGCAGAGGCCGCAGAAGCAACTGAACACGAACAGGTCGCGCACCTTTTCCAGTCGGGCCGAGGGCATCGGCTTGGTCATGAGCACATCTAATTCGGCTTTGGAAAGGTAGCCCCGGTCGACCTCCTCGAAGCGCATCTTGAAGTTGGCGAAGGGGTCGCCCTGCACCCAGCCGTTGTTGTGAGCCACGTTATATACGGTGCGAAATCGCTGGATGAATTTCGTGTGGTAGTTATGGCCGTTGCTGTCGCGGTTGCGCAGCCACACGAAGAAATCGTTGATGAATTTAAGGTTGATCTCGGCCACCGCCATATCCCGACGGCTGAACTTCGCCTCGATGAACTCGGCCAGCAGATTGCGCGTGAGCACGTAGCGGGTGTGGGTCTTGTGGGTCGTGCCTTTGCCGACCATCTTCGCGTAGTCGTCGTTGAACTGGTCGAAGAGCTCCAGCATCTTGATGCCGCGTTGGTCGAGGTTGAGCACAGCCTGCTTGACCCGGTCGGCGCTGACAACCTCGCCCTGCAAGACCATTTCATTGTAGCGGGATTTGACCAGCGCCCGGAAATCGTCGAGCATGGCGTTGATTTGTTTCTCTTCGGCGGTCAGGCCGAGCGTCCGGCCCTCTTTGGTCAGCCAGCGTTCGGGTGCGATGTGGAATTTGGTGGTGAAGTGGGACATCTCGCCGTTGACGATGATGCGGGCGAGGACGGGAACCGTTCCGTCGGCTTTTGGTTTTCCTTTTTGAACGAGGAACCGGAGGGTGAATGTGCTTTTCGTGGTCATGGTTTTTGTGCTTTTATTCCGCCTTGCAAACTGCGACAAAATGCGGCAATTAACTTTGGCAGAGTGGTTTACACGACAAACATAACATCACTTTCCGGCACACGCAAGGGTGTTTCGTAATTTGTGACCACTTTTCGCACTTTGTCGACCACTGGTTACAAGTTGGTTACGGCGGGAAGTTTTTCGCAGCCTGTCGCCCGATGTCGCACGCAAATTGCGTCAAAGCGCGACAAATCAAAGCGTTGCGCTGGATTTCCGCGAGCACCACTAAAAGATAAGTATTTGATAAATAGCTATATATGAATTACAGAGATCGCCAGCACCAAATAATTTGGCACAAAAAAGAATCGCCGACAATCATTTGATTATCAGCGCTTTTCTGTTTAAATGTGATCCCGCGGGGGCCCCGGCCGTTTTGAATCTCTATGGGTTCGATTCCCCGCCGGTTTGGTTACCCATGCGATGCATGGGTTTCCTCCTCTCGGCCCGGCATAGTTCGCAAGCGACCTCTGCTCTCGCTCGCAGCGTCGGTTGCGGCGAACCTCTCCCCATCTCCCGCGGCTGGGGGCGAAATCGGAGATTTCGAGCCGCGGGAGATGGCGATTGCCTCAGGCAATCGCAGCCTTTACCATACCCCGCAGCTTGCTGCGGGGTTGTTTATTACAGTCCGGATTAATCGTTGTATTTCTTCTCCAGATACTTGACCCTGAGTTCCGAGATACGGCGTGAGATGACCGCGCATTCATCCTGTTTGAACTTGGCATCCGGATCGTTGGCGAGGTCCCTCATATCGGATGCGGGAATGACCTTCTCGATCGGCAACAGCCGCTGGATGTTGCCGTAGTAATCAAGGATATAGCGCCCTATGGCGGCGTTCTGTTTCAGCAATACCCGTTCACGCCTGACCGTTAACGCCTTGTATTCGGGGTTGCGATTGCGCATATCCGTCATGATACGCCATATCGTTTCCTGATTTTCTTTCGACGCAGGCAGGTTCGCGTATTTCTGATACTCCTTATTGTCCTGCCGCATTTCGTGCAGGCTGTGCCCGATGTCCGGAAACTCGCGATGGAGCGCCCCGATGTGACCCGCCGTATCGAACAACTGCCCGGCGTTGAAAGCCTGCATACCGAATATGGGTATCGTCTGTCCGGTCAGTTCACATTTTTCGATGTAGCGCTCGGAAATTGTGCGGTTAATTTCCAGAGAGCTCCTTATGGCGCTGTTCCTGTTTTGCGATCTGTCACAGGACGGGGGTTTGTGCCCGGACCGTAACCGCCAGGATGCAGGTTGCCAGGCAAACCATGAATGTTCTCATAAGTCGTATAGGTTTATGAGTTTCTCCAGTTTCTCCCGCAGCCCGTCGCTACCCGCTACGAGCGGCAAACGGACCGTGTGGCTGCATACGCCTTTGATCGCCAGGGCGGTCTTCACGCCTGCCGGGTTGCCTTCTTCGAACAGGGCGTCGGTGGCCTCCAGCAACTGCATGTGCAGCGAGGCCATCAGGGTCATATCGCCGTTCAGGCCTGCCTTGACCATGGCCGACACCTTGGCTGGGAATGCGTTGGCCGACACAGAGATCACCCCGTCGCCGCCCAGGGCCACCATCGGGGCGGCCATGTTGTCGTCGCCCGAGATCACCGCGAAACCTTCCGGGCGGTCGCGCAGGATGTATGAAACCTGCCCTGCGGAACCGCAGGCCTCTTTCGTGGCGATGACGTTGGGGCAATCGTGCGCCAGCCGCAGGGTGGTCTGCGCACTCATGTTCACGCCCGTGCGCCCGGGGACGTTATACAATATCAGCGGGAGCGGCGCGTCGGCGGCCAGCGCTTTATAATGCCGGTAGAGCCCTTCCTGCGTGGGCTTATTATAATAAGGGGTCACGCTCAGGATCGCCGTCACGCCCGACAGGTCGAATTGTCCGAACGCGCGGGCTACGGCGGCCGTGTCGTTGCCTCCGATGCCGGCTACGACAGGCAGTCCTGCCGTGTTGGATGCCTTTATGCACGCCAGCACATCGCATCTCTCTTCCGGGGCGAGGGTGGCGGTTTCGGCCGTAGTGCCCAGGGCGACCAGGTAGTCCGCCCCGCCTTTAGTGACATGGGCTACAAGGCGTTCAAGGGCAGCGAAATCAATCCCGCCCCCGCTCGTAAACGGCGTCACAAGGGCGACTCCGGTTCCTGTAATGTTATGTTTCATACAAATGTTGCAAATATTTCACAAAGGTAATGTTTTTTCAAACGTGTGGTGCATCATAAATAAAACTCAGCCCAAAATATCTGTTTCTGACGCCTTCCGGCCTGCCTGCCACCGGATTATAACCGGCGTCGAGGGCATAAAACATTGAACAACTCGTTCCGGTAGCCTGGCGCAAATATTTTTTGCATGATTCTCAATCCCGCCCGGGCCTTCCATGACATACATTTCATCGCTGCCTGGCTTCCCGTATTGTTCCGGTTCAGAATAATTTGCCTTGTACAGGATCATCCGCGGCAGGTTTTTTCGCTGCCGCCGCCCCTAACATCGCCTCGAAATCAGTTTCCGAAATGATCCGCACACCCTCTTTTTCGGCCTTCGTACGTTTCGCAGGCCCCATGTTCGCCCCTGCGAGCAGGTAATCCGTATTCCCGGACACCGCCGCAAGGTTGCGGCCGCCGTTGGCTTCGATCATCTCCTTGAGCCGGTCGCGGCTGTGGCGCTCGAACGTGCCTGAAATGACGAATGTTTTGCCTGCCAGCAGGTCGGACGCCGCCCCGGCCGTTTCCTGTATGAATTGCAGGCCCGCAGCCCGAAGCCGCCCGATGATGCGCAGGTTGTCCGCGTCGGCGAAATATTGCAGGATGCTGTCGGCGATCACCCCTCCCACGTCGGGGGTTTCCAGCAGGCGTTCGCGGTCGGCCGCCATCACCGCATCGAGGTCGCCGAAGTGGGCGGCCACTTGCTTGGCGGTCGTTTCGCCCACGAAGCGTATCCCCAGCGCAAAAAACACCCTCGCGAAAGGCACTTCGGATGAGGCGGCAATGCCGTTCATAATGTTCCCGGCCGATTTTTCCCCCAGTCGGGGCAGCACGGACAATTCGTTGGCGTCCAGGCTATAAAGATCGGCGATATCCCTGATCAGGTGCGAGCGGTAGAGCAGGGTGACCGTTTCCTCGCCGAGGCCTTCGATATCCATCGCGCGGCGCGAGGTGAAGTGGATGATGCGTCCCACGACCTGCGGCGGGCAGTGGTTCTGGTTGGGACAATAATGTTTGGCCTGGCCCTCAAAACGCACCAGCGGCGTGCCGCACTCGGGACAGACCGTGGCGTATCCGAACGGCGTACTGTCCGCAGGGCGTTGCGAAACATCGACCCCGGTCACTTTCGGGATGATCTCGCCGCCCTTTTCGACATAGACCATATCGCCGATGCGGATATCGTGCAGGGCGATCTGGTCGGCATTGTGCAACGAGGCGCGTTTGACGGTCGTGCCGGCCAACTGTACCGGCTCGAGGTTGGCCACCGGCGTGACAGCTCCCGTGCGCCCGACCTGGAAATCGACCGACAGCAGCCGCGTGAGGGCCTGCTCGGCCCTGAATTTATAGGCGACGGCCCACCGCGGGGCCTTGGCGGTCGATCCCAGGAGTTCCCACAGCGTCATGTCGTTGATCTTCACGACCACGCCGTCCGTATCGTAGGGCAGCGTTTCGCGCACATCGTGCATCTCGTCTATGTAGGCCAGCACCTCTGCGATACTACCGCATAACTGCATCCGGTCGGATATTTTAAAACCCCATGCACGCGCTTTCTCGAGGGCTTCCCAATGGGTTTTGAAGGGTAATTTCTCGCCGATCACGTAATACATGAAGCTGTCCAGCCCGCGGCGGGCGACGACTGCCGAACTTTGCTGCTTCAGGGTACCTGCGGCGGCATTGCGCGGATTGGCGAACAGGGCCTCGCCCGCCTCTTCGCGCTCGGCGTTCAGGCGGCGGAACGAGGCGTGCGGCATGAAAATTTCGCCCCGGATCTCGAAATGGGGCGGATAACCGTCGCCCATCAATTCCAGGGGAATACTGCGGATGGTGCGCACGTTGGCCGTCACGTCGTCGCCGCGCTGGCCGTCGCCGCGCGTGATCGCCTGCACCAGGCGGCCGTTTTCATAGGTAAGGCTGATGGCCGTGCCGTCGAACTTCAGTTCGCACACATACTCCACGGGCCCCGCCTCACGCTCTGCACGCGTGAAAAATTCCTCCAGTTCTTCCCTGGAGTAGGTATTCGAGAGCGAAAGCATGGGATAACGGTGTGCGGCGCTGCGGAATTCACCCGTCAGGTCGCTGCCTACGCGCTGCGTGGGGGAGTTGGGATCGAAGTCCCCGGGATGCCGCGCTTCGAGCTCCTGCAGCTCGCGCAGCATCGCGTCGTACTGTTGGTCGCTGACCTGGGGGGCGTTGGCGATGTAGTAAAGGTAATTATGGCGGTTCAGCTCGCGGCGCAGCTCCGCTATGCGTGGGTTCATACGTATCCTTTTGACGGGTAAAGGTATTAATTTTATGCCAAAGCCGTCAGCCCTCTAAAGAAAAAGCCGTATCTCCGGAAAAAATAGGGCGAACGATGATCGAATATTTAAATTTTGATTATACTTGCACAAAATTTTCATCACAGAGAGATACATATGGCAACCCAACAGAACACAAAGAAAAGGATAGTAATAAGTTACCATAACCTGCCCGTCGAACTTCAGGACGAGCTCAAGAGGCAATATCCCCACGGCTTCACCGACCATATGCTGAGGATCGAGAAGGGGCCGGGCGACTTTTTTTACGCCGTGGTGCTCGAAACCGAGGAGGTGAACTACCTGGTGAAGGTCGATGTGAAGATCGACGACCGCGTCGAAGAGGAGGAGGATAAGGAGTACTACGAAGAGGATATCAAAGGCGCAGACGACATACTCGAAAACGAAGAATCGGACGACGAATAAAGGCCGCAACGTCGGGAAAATGCATTTTCGGGCGGATGCGGAAACTAAAATGGTACGGATCGTGCATCCGTACCATTTTGTTTAACCACAGAACAATGAACAACGACCGTACCTACCGCAACGACGAGATCACCGTCTATTGGAAACCCGACCTGTGCTGCCATTCCACGCGCTGCATCCGCAACCTGCCCGGTGTGTTCAACCTGGGGCGCAAGCCCTGGATCGACCTTTCGGCCGGATCGACCGCAAAGATCATCGAAACGGTCGAGATGTGCCCGACCGGCGCACTGTCTTATAAAAAGCATGTGAAATAAGTTCGGCTTCTTCCGGCAGACTTTTTTGTCTTGACACGAAATAAGGTATGTCGCCTTCGGGCGAACCGGGGCCGTTGTCCCGGCGGCGGTTGATTTCACCGGTCAACGGGAGGCGGAATAGTGACGGAAGATTAACCCTGATCGATATGCTGTTCGGAAAATGGCGGTTCCATGCGCCGGATATCCTGAGGAATTCTGCGGGGCCGGTCAGAGCAGCCCCGCTTCGAGCCGCAGGATCAGTTCCTCGATCAGTTTGTCGTCGCCCTCGCCGTCGTAGGTATCCTTGAGGTTGGCGCCGAACAGCCGCGCTACGCTCTGCCAGAAAAACGCGCTGAAACTACCCCGCAGGTCCTTGACCAATTCATACGAGGTATGCTCGGTTTCGCGGTCGATCAGTTTGATGAGCAGTTTCCCCTGGGAATAGGTCATTTTTTTGAGGATGGGGGTGTACTCTTTCTTGAGCTGTTCCTCCATCTCCCTGATGTATTTGCGGCGGGCGCCGGCCGACTTGATGCCTTCGAGTTTTTTGTTGGTCTGCAGCAGCAGGCGGTTGGCGTGCTTGGCGATGGGATAGACTTTTTTGAGGTTGTATACCAGTTTGGCGTAGCGGCGCATGTCGGCCGGGCGGTTGAATACGAAAACGGGCAGGATGTCGATCACCTGCATGGTATCTTTCCCATTGATTTCGATACGCGCCGTATACAATCCCCGCGTACGCGGTTGTGCCGATGCGGCGGCACCGGTGAGCAAGGCGAGAAGTAGGGTGAAAATCTGTTTTCTCATAAAAAAGTAATACCTTTGCAAAGGTAATTTTTTTTCTTGATGATCGAACCCGGAAGCCTCTATATAGAACGTCCCGATTGTGGCGATTGTTGTAACTGTGTGCGGGGATGTGTGGTCAAGGCGATCGATATGCCCTCACGCGGGGCGGTCATCGACGCGGCCCGTTGCGTGGAGTGCGGCGCATGCCTGCGGATGTGCGACCGCCGCTCGGTGAAACTGCGCGACGACGTGTATATGGCCCGGCAATTCGTCGCCGGACATGCCGTCAAGGTCGCCTCGGTCAGCCCCGAATGGATCTTTGAATTCCCGGGCGTCAGCGCCGGCCGTTTTGCGGGGGCGTTGCGTATGCTCGGCTTTACGCACGTGTCGGAGAGCGCCCTGGGCGCCCAGGCGTCGCTTGCGGAAGAGGCCCGGCTGCTGGCAGGGCAAGGAGGCATCGGTATTTCGACGCGCTGCCCGGCTATCGTCAGCTACATCCATAAGTACCGTCCGCGCATGAAGCCCATGTTGCTCGATGCGGCCTCGCCGGTGACGGCCCATGCCCGTATGGTACGGCAATGGTGGGGCGACGGGGCGCATACGGTGCATATATCGTCGTGCGCCGCGGCCAAGAATGAAGCCGCCCGCAGCCGAGGGCTTGTCGACCTGGCCCTCACGTACCGCGAACTCAGGCAGTGGATGCGCGAGGAAGGGATCAACCCCGCCGACCTGCCCGGGCCGGACGCGGGGTTCGAGCCGTTTACCGCCAATTCCGCCACGGGATATACGCTCACGGGGCGGGGGGCGCAGCACGAGTGCCGCGAGCAGTTCGAACGGCAGGGGATCGTCACGGTCACCTGCTCGGGCCTCGGGGCGGTGGATGCCGTGTTGCGTGAGGTGCCGTCGCCGCAACGCGAGGCGGTCTACTTAGACCTGACGGCCTGCCCGGGCGGATGCATGGGCTCGGCGGCGGTCGGCGTGTGTACCTCCTCCATCGACCTGCGCGTGATGTTCGACCAGCGGGCCGCGCAACGCCGTAAACGCGGCGTACCCTATGAATTGCCGCAGGTGGATCTTTCCGGTGCGGTCGAAGGGTTCGCGGCGGTCGGCCGTTTCGTGGCCGAAGGGGATGTCCTGCGGGCATTGGCGTCGCTGGGCATGGCCGGAGAAAAGGAACGCATCAACTGCAACGGCTGCGGTTACGGCTCGTGCCGCGCGTTCGCGATGGCGTTGGCGCGCGGCGAGGTGAACCGGGGAATGTGCACGGCCTATGTGCGTTCGGAACTGAGGGCGAGATTCAATACCCTGCTTTCGAAAATGGCGTCGGGTGTGGCCGTGGTGAACTCCGCCGGGCGTATCGTCGAGATGAACCGGATGCTGGCCACCATGATGGGCCCCCAGGCCGAAATGCTGTACGACGCCTCGCCCGGATTGGCAGGTATGCGTGCCGACGAGCTGATGCCCTTCGCCGGGTTGATGGAACCGGTGTTCGACGGAGCGCAGGAGTCGGTGGTGCGCGACGTGCAGGTCAAGGAACGGATACTGACCGTATCGGTACATGCAATAGCCCGCCACGACGTGGCGTTAGTGATATGCCGCAATCTGATGTTCGCGCAGGTGCGCAACGAACAGATCGTGGAACGCACCCAGCGGGTGATCCGCGAAAACCTCGATACGGTGCAGAAGATAGCTTACCTGTTGGGTGAAAACGCATCGCGCACCGAGGCGATGCTCAACTCGATACTCGAAACGCATGGCAGCGACGAAGGCAGGCAGTGAGCGTGAAGGGTTCTTTGTGGAGATGAGTTGCTCGCAGCTCAGCGAGCGCGGGCAGATGGTGTCGGGCGACATCTATATCCAACGGCGCCTGGGCAACCGGTCGTTGCTGGTGCTCTCGGACGGGGCGGGCAGCGGCGTGAAGGCCAATATCAAGGCCGGGGTGATCTCGTCCATGGCGCTCAACTACGCGCTGGCCGACAAAAGCGCCACCCATGCCGCCCGGGCAATTATCCGTACCTTTGCCGGCAGCGGCGAAGAGCGGCCTGCAACCTTCACCATGATGGATATCCACCGCGGGGGCGAGGTGCGGGTCGTGGAATATGACAATCCACCTTACGTACTGCTGCGCGGGGGGCGGGTCGTCGGGCCTGAGCGGGAAACGGTTGAGATGGATGAGGGACGCAGGATCGTGCGGAGCCGCTTTATGGCCGAGATCGAGGACCGTTTGGTGCTGTTCTCGGACGGGGTGGCCGCTTCGGGAATCGCCGAATGGGGCCATGAAGGAGTGGCTGAATTCTGCCGTGAAAGGGTGGGGGACGACCCGGGCGTTTCGGCGTTCGCGCTGGCGCGTGCGGTGATGGCCCGCGCCGAGCAGAACGACCAGTTCGCCCCGAAGAACGATATGACCTGCGTGACGGTCTATTTCCGTCGTCCGAGGCGCATCCTGGTCTGCACGGGGCCGCCGTACCGCGAGGAGAACGATGCGGCGCTGGCCGACATGGTGGCCCGTTACGACGGCACGGTGATGATCTGCGGAGGAACAACCGCACAGATCGTTTCGCGCGAGTTGGGACGTGAAGTGAAGGTGCAGCTCAGGCGCGATCCGGCGGGTTTGCCGCCCACGTCGACAATGGAAGGCGTGGCGATGGTGACCGAAGGGGTGCTGACGCTGAGCAAGGTGAAAAGCCTGCTGGAGAATATGGCGGGCAGCGAAATCGACCGCCAGGGTACCGACGCGGCGGTCGCACGGCTGCTGCTGGGGCACGACATTATAGAATTCAGGGTGGGGACGCGGATCAACCCGATCCACCAGGACCCCGACCTGCCGCTGGAACTGGAACTGCGCCGCAACCTGGTCAAGGGATTGGGCGCGGTGCTGGAAACGAAATTTATGAAGGAAATAACGATAAATCATATATGAACCGATGAAAAAATTACCCGTAAAGATCTGCACCGGCACGCTATGTTACGTCATGGGCGGCGCCGAGCTGCAATTGCTGGACGAGTCGCTGCCGGCGGAACTCCTCGCACAGATCGATATCCAGGGTTCGCCCTGCCTCGACTACTGCAACCAGGAGGAAGCCTCCAATGCGCCTTACGTCCTGGTGGGCGGCGAACTGATCCGCCGCGCCAACATTTCCAAAGTCGTCGAAGAAATAAAAAGGCAACTCCATGGCGGTGAATAATGCTGTGCTGATCCGCCGGGAATTGCTTACGCGGATGGCTAAACTCTTCAGGGAGCGCGAGATGGAGCTAAGGATCGACCGCATCCCCTATGAAATGCGCCCGAAGGGCGCTGAAACTTCACGCTGCTGCGTTTACAAAGACCGGGCGATGATCCGTTACAAGGTAATGGCGCTGCTGGGCTTCAATGTGCGCGACGAGGAGGACGAGCTCACGCCGCTGGCCGAATACGTGCGCCGTGCGGTGGCCCGTACCGAAGTGTCGGCCGAGCCGCTGACGGTGATCGACGACGTGTGCAGCGGTTGCGTGAAAGTCAATTACGTGGTCACCAATATGTGCCGCGGTTGCCTGGCACGCCCCTGCACCACGAGCTGTAACAAACAGGCGATCAGTTTCTCGAACGGCCAGGCGCATATCGACCCGTCGAAATGCGTCAACTGCGGCCTTTGCCAGAAAGCGTGCCCCTACCATGCCATTATCTACGTGCCCGTGCCGTGCGAGGAGGCCTGTCCCGTGGGTGCGATCACCAAGCGCGGGGACGGCACCGAAGAAATCGATTACAGCAAATGCATCTATTGCGGCCGCTGCATCGTTTCGTGCCCGTTCGGCGCGGTGATGGAAAAGTCGCACTTTATGGACGTGTTCGGCGCGGTCCACAACGGTAAAAAAGTGGTCGCCATGGTCGCCCCGGCCATCGAAGGGCAGTTCAAAGCCCCTCTGGGCCAGATCCTCGGCGCGATCAAGGCGCTGGGGTTCCACGACGTGATCGAGGTGGCCAAAGGCGCTGACATCACCACTGAAAACGAGGCTGAGGAATTCGCCCACAAGATGCACGAAGGCCAGGCGTTCATGACCACGTCGTGCTGCCCGTCCTACGTGCAGGCGGTCAATAAGCACATGCCGGAGATCAAGCCGTTCGTATCGGACACCGGATCGCCGATGCACTATACGGCAAAAATGACCCGCGAGATGTATCCCGATGCGGTGCTGGTGTTCATCGGGCCGTGCCTGGCCAAGCGCCATGAGGCCTACATCGACCCCAATACCGACCTGATGCTCTCGTTCGAGGAGATCGGTTCGATGCTGATCGCCTACGGCATCGACGTGAACACGGCCGAGCCGGTGAAGATCGACGCGTCGATCGACTCCACGAGCCGCGGCTATCCGGTGACGGCCGGCGTGATGGGTGCGGTGAAAGCCAAGGCGGGCGATGCGGTGGAGATCCGCCCGGTCGTGGTCAACGGCCTGAACAAGCAGACGATCAGGGAGCTGCGCGGATATGCCGCGTCGTGTCCGGGCAATATGGTCGAGGTGATGGCGTGCGAAGGCGGCTGTGTGAACGGCTGCAACGTGATCGCCAACCCGAAGATCGCCACCCGCCAGGTCGACGAAGTCGTTAAACAGAAATTCGAATAATCTCCCCGGGCCCGGCACATTTGTTGCCGGGCCCGGGGTATCCAATCCATTGGTTATGCAACACAGTGTTAAAATAACGGATAAAGTGTGGTGGCTCGGCGTGAACGACCGCCGCAAGCAACTTTTTGAAAATATATGGCCCGTCCCGCACGGGGTGTCGTACAACTCCTACCTGATCGCCGATCGGAAGTCTGCGCTGATGGACACCATCGAGGTGGGCACGGACGGCACATACCTCGAACGCATCGAATCGATTCTCGGCGGACGGCCGCTGGACTATCTGGTGATCAACCATATGGAACTCGACCATGCGGGCGAGGTGGAAGCCGTGCTGCGCCGCTGGCCCGAGGCCAAAGTGATCGGCAATTCCAAGACGTTCAAGGTGCTGCAGGCCTACTACGGCGATTTTTGTGCCAACTTCCAGGAGGTGCAGGACGGCGAAGAACTCGATCTGGGCGAATGCAAACTCAAATTCGTATTCACGCCCTGGGTCCACTGGCCCGAAACGATGATGACCTACGAAATGACCGGGCGGACGCTCTTTTCGGCCGACGCGTTCGGTACGTTCGGGGCGCTCAACGGCGGTGTCCTCGACTCGCAGACCCATTTCGACTTCTATGAGGAAGAAATGCGCCGCTACTACTCGAACATCGTGGGCAAGTACAGCGGTATGGTGCAGAAGGCGTTCGCCAAACTGGCCGGGGTGCCGATCCGCACGATCTGCTCGCTGCACGGGCCGGTATGGCAGGCCAATGCAGACAAGGTGATCTCGCTTTACGATCGCTGGAGCCGCTACGAAGCCGACCCGGGCGTGGTGGTGATTTACGCCTCGATGTACAACAACACCGCCCGCATGGCCGACTACATCGCCATGAAAGTGGCCGAACAGGGCATCCGCAACATCGTGGTGCACGACGTGTCGAAAACCCATATTTCATACCTTATTAACGATATCTGGAAA
>JAVBNK010000066.1:0-3717 GCA_031551595.1 Rikenellaceae bacterium
GAGATTAATATTCGCGACCCATGAAGCACAACTCGCGCCAACGGCTTCTGTCAAAGCCGCATTTGTACTGAACCCACCCCTACCCGCCCTTCTCAAGGGGCGGGCTTGCAAATCGGCCTTTCAGGCCATTTGCCCATGGGAATCATGAGTTGCTTAAACGAAATTTTAATGCCATTACAGTAATCATTCCGGCTTTGCCAAAGCAAGGCCGCCAGCCCGCAGCCACCCCAGGCGAAGGGCTGAACACGCAGCTTCCGGCTACAATCCGCCCTCCGCCGGCTGCGGGCCGACTCCATACCCAACGGGCGTTACATCAAAATCTATGGAAACCCTACTCAAATACACCGCAGGAGGTGTGGCCTCCCTGCTGGCGCTGCTGGCCCCGGTCAGGCCCCTGGTCGTGTGCGCCCTGCTTTTCGTGGCCGTCGATTTCGCCACCGGGGTCGCCGCAAGCCGCAAACGCGCACGAAAGCAAAACCTCCCCTGGGGCTTCGAAAGCCGCAAGGCATGGGATACGGTCGTCAAACTCGCTTTCGTCATGGCCGGCATCGTCATGGCATGGCTCATCGACTCCTGTATGCTCGGCCTGATCGACCTGAGACTCGCCAAACTGTTCACCGGATTCGTTTGCGGCGTCGAATTCTGGAGCTACCTCGAAAATGCGGCCGAAATTTCCGACCACCCCGTTTTCCTGTGGCTCAAGCGGTTCATGAAAAAGCAATTCGACCAAAAGATCGGCGACGATGGCCCGCGGACTGAGGAATAACAACCCCGGGAACATCCGGCTCGGCGGCGGCACGTGGCGCGGCGAGGTCACGCCCCCGGCCGACCCTGCGTTCCGCCGCTTCGCCTCGCCCGCATGGGGCTACCGCGCCATGTTCAAGCTGCTGGACACCTACCGGAGGGTCCACGGGCTGCGCACCCTGCGCACGATGATCGGACGCTACGCGCCGCCCTCCGAAAACGACACCGGACGCTATGTGGACTTCGTGGCCGCACGCGCGGGCATCGGCGCCGATGCGGAAATAGACTTTGGGGAGGCCTTGCTGATGAAAGCCGTCGTCGCCGCCATGAGCCGCATGGAGAACGGCGTGGAAGCCGTCGCCGCCGACGTGGAGGCCGGATGGGAACTGTTCTTAAAGTACCGGAAATGAAGCGGTGGTTCTTTTTCGCGGCGACGCTCACGGGCATCGCGCTGTGGCAAAGCGTCGCCTACGGGGTACGGATGCGCACGGAGTGCCGCCGCCTGGCCGCCAACCAGGCGGCGCTGATGGGCCGTCTGGAACATTACCGGGTGCGCGACTCGCTCTCGGCGGCCGGCGTGGAAGTGCTCACCCTGCGGGCCGGGGAACTCCGGCGGCACTGTGCATCCCTCTCCGCATTGGTGCATGATATGGGGATCAAGTTGCGGAGGCTGGAATCCGTGGCGCAGGTGGCCGTACAGAGCGATTATGCGTTCGAAACCCCTGCGCGGGATACGGTCGTCATGCAGGCGGGGCCCGTCCCGGCCCAGGCGCTCCGCTACGACAACGGCCACATGCGGCTGGACGGCATCGTGGCGGGGGGAATGTTCCACGGCACCGTCCTCTCGCGCGACACCCTCACGCAGGTCGTCCACCGCATCCCCCGGCGCCTGCTGTTCCTGCGTTGGGGTACGCGCGAGCTGCGGCAGGAGATCGTTTCCTCGAATCCCCATACGCAGGTCACTTACTCGCGGTATATCAAGGTGGTGAAATAGGGCCCGAATTGCCGCGCAAACCCATCAGCCCAGAGCCACCCCGGGCGAAGGACCGGGTCGACGCAGCAGGCGAGGGCAGAGATTGCCGGCAAATTATGCCGGGCCGCAAGGAGGAAAACGTAAATTGTTTTCCTCCTTGCGGCCCGATTCCAGCCTTCACCGGCTGCGGGCCGACACATAACGCACGAAAAGGCCCGCTGATGTGCGGGCCTTTTCGCTATAATCTCTCCTTGCGTTCCAGTTTGCCCTCCTCGGTGTAGTATTTCCACACGCCGTGTTGCCGGTTGTCCGAGTAGTTGCCGCGGGCGCGGAGTTTGCCGCTCTCGTAGAACTCGCGCGACCGGCCGTTGCGCTTGCCGCCCCGCACCTCGGATTCGCTCCGCAACGCCCCGTCCGGATAGTATTCGCGCAGCACGTTGCCTTCGAAACTTTCGACGTAGAACCGCTTCAGCTCGCTCATAATTTCGCGTTCGGACTGGTCGTCCTCTTCGGGCCCGGCGGCTTCGGCAACCGTCGTGTCCGCCACCACCGCAGGCATATAGGGTTCGTAACTCATGTCGAATTGCAAAGAGAGGTCGCTTTGCCCGGCCACCACCTGGAACGTCCACTGCGGGAACGAGAACAGCACCTCGCGGTTGGCCTGCATCGACGCCCAGGTCTGCGGGCTCAGCGTGCGCTGCAACTGGGGGAAAAATTTATGCATATCCACGTAGGCGAACAGCGTCGAGGCGTCCGCCGTCCGGGCATAAGCCTTTTTGAATCCCCCGTCGCCTTCCATCAGGTTCTCCTGGGTCTGGTCCTCGATGAACGAGAGCAGCGACGTGGCTTTGTTGCTGAACACCACGTAGTCGCCCACATAGGTATAGTACGGCTTTTCGAAACGGTCGAACAGGCTGCCGAAGAACAGCCGGAAGAAGCCGCCCAGTTCGATGTACTTGATCTCGAACTCCTTGTAATAGATCGTCTTCACGCTGACGGGCGAGCGGTGCGTCACACGCTTTTCGAGCAGGTCCATCTTCTTGTGCGCCTCTTTGATGCTTTTGGCACGGATCGCCAGGATATGTTCCGGCTCGCTGCCCAGCAGCCCCGGCTCGGACTGCGACAGCGCGAATTCGCCGTCCATCCATCCCAGGAAGTCCTCCTGCATCGAGATGCCGAGATACTTCTCCAGTTTGCGGCGGGCCGATTTGTAGCTTTCGTACGACTGGGGCGACTGCACCGCCAGCGCCTTTTCCAGCTCCCCGACGAACGTGCGCATGTCGCTGAAACCCACGTTCACGTACAACGCCGTGCGGGCGGACATGATCCGGTGGGCCTCCATTTTGTGTTTGCCCGAATTGAACAGCGCCGACACGTAGGGATCGGGGTTCCCGCCGGCCGCCATGTGGCCCCGGATCTCCATGTGGTCGGGATCGGAGGTAAGCCACAGCCCGCCGAAGGCCATCGACCGGCACAGCATGTCCACATACGGGTCGCGGCCCATGTAGATTGACAGGTACCCGGGCAGGTAGGCGTAATTCACATAGATGCGGCACAGCCCCTTGCGTGCGGCGGCCTTCTCGACCTCGATGAACGCGTCGTCGCGGCCGATCGCCGGATTGTCGCGCTCGTCGATCGACGCCTCCACCAGGCGGCCGTTGTACGACGCCAGGAAGTGGTTGTCCACGAAGGCCGTATAGAGGATGTCGTAGGTTTCGGGATCGCGCGATTCGGTGATGTCGACCCCGTTGTAGCGCCGGGAGGTCACCGTAAAGCCGGAAAGCTTGAATACCTGCTCGATGTTGTCCTTCAGGGTATTCATTTTGGAAACCTTGCGCATGTCCACCACCGCCAGGAAATCCCACCCGGCCGGACGCGTCTTGTGCAGCGAGATCATCATCTCGCGGCGGCCCACCATCGAGAACATGCGGCGGTTGGCCGTCATCACCGAGTCCAGCACGGCCGCCTGCGCTGCAATTTCGGCGAACGAACCGGCCTGT
>JAVBNK010000163.1:0-24857 GCA_031551595.1 Rikenellaceae bacterium
ATCTGCGCTGCCGTGAAGGCCGCCTCGGAGGGCGAACTCAAAGGCATCCTGGGCTATACGGAAGACGAAGTGGTTTCGTCGGACTTCATCGGCGAAGCGCGCACCTCAGTTTTCGACGCCAAAGCCGGCATTTCCCTGAACGACCACTTCGTGAAGGTCGTATCGTGGTACGACAACGAGTGGGGCTACTCGAACAAAGTCGTCGAGTTGATCCAGTACATGGATACCGTAAAATAATACGGTATATCTAAATTATAGTGAAGCCGGACTCTTTGAAGGGTCCGGCTTTTTTCTGCAACCATGTCAATGGTCGGTTTCCCTCATGCATCTTTATTTCACTTGCAGGTAGGACCTTGTAGAATTTGCGTCTGGAAATTGTGCAGGCCGCAGGTGTTAAGAAACGGCGTTCGGTCAACGACCGTTAGGCACCATAGGTGACTAAAAGGGAGGCGCTCGCCGTTTAAGCCGTAGGACAAAAGTAAGTCGCCTGAAGGCGAAAAAAATGACTGATGAAACCGAACAATTCATGCGCCGGGTTTGGCAGGGAAGGAATGGTTTCGTATTTTTGTGGCCGTGAAATTCCATCCATGATCCTCTCGTCGGCCATATTCCAGTGCAGCAGCGCCAAAATGAGCCAGGTCCCCGAAGACCTGCCCGAATTCGCATTCATCGGGCGCAGCAACGTCGGCAAGTCGTCGCTGATCAACATGCTGACGGACAATAAGAACCTTGCGAAGGTATCCGCCACACCGGGCAAAACGCGCCTGATCAACCATTTCCGCATCAACAACGCCTGGTACCTGGTCGACCTGCCGGGCTACGGCTACGCCCGCACGTCGAAATCCGCCCGCGAAGAGTTCTCCAAACTTATCCGGGATTACATCTCGCACAGCAAGCAGATGCAAATGCTGTTCGTGCTGGTCGACTCGCGCCTCGAACCCCAGAAAATAGACGTGCAGTTCATCAACATGCTGGGCGAAAAGGGCGTACCGTTCGCGATCATCTTCACCAAATGCGATAAGATTTCGTCCGGGGTGCGCGACTCGAACCTGGCGCGCTACCGCCGTACGCTGCGCGAAACCTGGGAAGAACTCCCCGCCATGTTCGCCTCCTCCTCGGAAAAAAAACAGGGCCGCGACGAAATCCTCGGATTTATAGGACAATGCCTCCCGGCACAGGGATGACAGGGTGACGCTTTAACGCGGTTTCGCAAAGCCATTGTTACCCCCCCCATACCTTTCTCCCCCTCCCCAGGGGCAGGCCGGGCAAACGGGCTTTCGGCGCGTTCGCGGATAAGGTCGGGGATTTCTTCGACGAAACCCGCGTTATCTTTAGATAAATGTTCATAACTTTCCGCCGCAGGATGAATATCGTCCGCTTTAAAAATTTATTTTTGCGCTGGGAAATACGTAAAAACATCATACATGGGCTCACACAAACTTAAATTCTTCGCCGGCCGCCAGTCGCGGTACCTCGCGGAAAAGATCATGCGCAGCTACGGCGCAACCCTCGGCGAAAGCTCCGTGCTGGAATTCAGCGACGGCGAATTCCAACCCTCCTACGAGGAGAGCGTCCGCGGGTGCACCGTCTGCATCATCCAGTCCACCTACCCGCCTTCGGACAACTTGATGGAACTGCTGATGATGATCGACGCCGCCAAACGCGCCTCGGCCCACCGTGTGATCGCCGTGATCCCCTACTTCGGCTGGGCCCGTCAGGACCGCAAGGACCGTCCGCGCTGCTCGATCGGCGCCAAGCTGGTCGCCAACATGCTGCGTGCGGCGGGCGTGGACCGCGTGATGACCATGGACCTGCACGCCGACCAGATCCAGGGATTTTTCGACGTGCCTGTCGACCACCTCTACGCCAGCGGGCTGTTCATTCCCTACCTGAAATCGCTCTCGATCGAGCACCTCTCGATCGCAGCCCCCGATATGGGCGGCGCCAAACGCGCCAACGCCTACTCGCAGTACCTGAACGCCCCGATGATCATCAGCCACAAGCAGCGTGAAAAACCGGGCGTGGTGGGTTCGATGACCGCCATCGGCGATGTCGAAGGCCGCAACATCCTGATCCTGGATGATATGATCGACACGGCCGGCACCATCACCATGGCCGCCAACATGCTGATGGACAAGGGTGCGCTGAGCGTGCGTGCCGTGGCGAGCCACCCGGTGCTCTCGGGCCCGGCCTATGAGCGCATCCGCGACAGCAAGCTCTGCGAAGTGATCGTAACGGACACTATTCCCCTGCGCGAGGACAAGGACACCTCGAAATTCACGGTACTGAGCGTGGCCGACCTTTTCGCCGACGTGACCGAGCGCGTCTACAACTACAAAGAGATCAGTTCGCGCTTCATCTTTTAAGTCCGCGCAGGAGATATCCGCCTTTGTGTGCGAATAAAAACCACAGGAGGGTTTGGTGGATAATTAAAAAAATCCTACATTTGCAGACCCGTCACGAAATTAGTTTTTTTGCGACGTCAGCCAATAAGGTCCGGTGAGGTGGGTGAGTGGCTGAAACCAACAGTTTGCTAAACTGTCGTACTGGGTAACTGGTACCGGGGGTTCGAATCCCCCCCTCACCGCCGGGAAATATGCAATATTGAGAAAAACCGTGAAAATCAACCGATTTCACGGTTTTTTGTTTTGGGTCGGATAGCAATAACAAGCATTTTTGCGCACTTGGGAGGTACAAAATCGGTGACACTTTGGTTTGCCGAGAAAGTGTCACCGATTTGTTTTCCGAAGTTTCTTTTGCGCCGTTTTGCAGCGGATTGCGTAGGCATCTGCTAATGAATTTGTTACAAATCGATTTTTTTTCGAAGCAATTCAACGCAGACTGACGAAAAAGAAAACCTGAAAGTTCGCATTTGATTTGCTCCGTTTTTCAGCGATTTGCGCAGAAAAATATTTCTTGCGGCGCATTTCTTCATTTTGCGTAGCTCTTTAGTCATCGTGTTGTGTAATTTCATCAGGTGTTGGCGGTCGTTTGATCATCTTTTGGCAAGGCATAACGATTACCTATTTTCTCTTCCAAAATTTTCATGTCATTCCCGACTTGAGCCAGCGTCACATCAACGAACTCCTGGGCGGATACGGCAGGCCGCTACCCCATCATCCGGCTGATGGTTTCAATGGGCATACCATGGGGCAACATCACCTGCGTTACAAAACCCTCCGCAAGGGTCGGTGAAGAAAGGGAAGGACGAAGGAAGGGAAGGACGAAAGGTAGTCCATCAACTCTTCCCCGAAACTCGTACCGTACGATTCCGTCCCTGCCGTTTTTTCCATCGTATGGATCTGCCAGGGGGTTGCGAACAACAGCTGGCCGTCCGCGACGGTCTAGTCCCGGAAATCGACCATATGCTTTGACCCGCCCTTAATAACCACCATCAGGGAATAGAACCCCTGCCGCACGGGTTCATTCAATCCCCTGACGATTTCTTCGCTGAAAGGCGTATCATTCGGCAAGCGTACCATAACAGGCAACGCCTTATGCTGCCTTATGCTGCCTGATACGATCCAAGATGGCTTTCTTTTTTAATCCTCAAAGGGAGGTCATTTCATTCGTGTCACAAAGTTTTCAACGTCAAACTCTTTAGTCTTTTCCGCATTGTTTTTGGCATAACCTGCAATGCATCCGTCCAACGCATAGTCGCCTTTTTTCCGGGTTAAGTAATTTCAAAAATGTTCTGTCGCCCCGCCATAAGGCGCATAAACGGCAGACGCTATAATGTTCATCATATCTCCTTCCGGAGGAATTCCTTTCGAAAAATTCCGGGTTGACCTGCGGCTTTTAACGATTTGTTCCAATGATTGACTACTGCCTGTCATCACTATGATTTGTCCGCAAATTTATGTTTCAAATTCAGGATATAAAGAATTTAGGGGTTTAGTTCGCAATTATTCGGACCATTTTCCCATTTTGGATGACGGCCATGCCGTGGCGGTCGTCGGAGGCACCGGAAGCCAGGTGTAGAGGATTGCGGAGTGTCCGTTTTTGCATGACGGCGGGCATGTGGACGAAGCGGAGGTTGCCCGGGACGCTGATCGGGGTGTAGGGGCCGTCCCGGACCGTGAACTCCATCGGCCGCGGGCCTCTTGCGCAAGACAGGACCATTTCCGGGGATGTCGTCCACAACGTGTTTCTGCGTCATTGGGGAAACACGGCAGATGCCGGGCTGGCGACCGTAAAAATCCCATCCGTCCAACGCCGTGCGCAACCGATCGTTTAACTACCCTCGCAGCCTCCACACCCGGAACCCCTGCCGGCAACAGGTACCGACCAAAGAAAGGGCGGTCACAAAATGGCTTGCGTGGGAATATTTCGTCAAATCGGATCCCGGGGAATTTCTCGGAGAAGCCATCGCCAAACTGCCGGAACGACAGCGAAAAATATCCGCCACGCGCCGTTTCCCCGCGGCGCTTTCGACCGGAAGCCGGGCCGTGCGCGGACGACAGCCCCCGGCCTTCGCCACGGATCTTCCGCCGGATATACAAAAAAATCCCGCAGGCTGTCGTCCTGCGGGATCTGATTATGGCGCCGGCCGTAACCTATGCTTCGGTTACCGGGGCGATGCTTACATAGGATTTACCGCAGGCCTTGCGGGTGAATACCACCGTGCCGTCGGTAAGGGCGAACAAGGTATGGTCCTTGCCGATGCCTACGTTCTGGCCGGGATTGTGCACCGTGCCGCGCTGACGGACCAGGATATTGCCCGCCTTAGCGGATTGACCGCCGAAGAGTTTAACGCCAAGCCGTTTGCTTTCCGATTCGCGGCCGTTCTTGGAACTGCCGACTCCTTTTTTGTGTGCCATTTGACCCTGAAGAATTTAAGCGTTAACGATTTCGTCGATGACGATCTGGGTGAGGTACTGGCGGTGACCGTTCCTGACCTGATACCCTTTGCGGCGTTTTTTCTTGAAGACGATGACCTTGTCATCCTTCAGGTGCCGCAGGATCGTTGCGTTGACCGAGGCGCCTTTCACTACAGGTGCGCCAACTTTGACCTGACCGTCGTTGTCCGTGAGCAGGATTTGGTCGAAACTCAGCTTGGAACCTTCGTCCCCAGCCAGACGGTGAACATAGAGTTTTCGGCCCTTTTCAACTTTAAACTGTTGACCTGCGATTTCTACGATTGCGTACATTAAAAAATGTGTGTTTGCGAATTGGACTGCAAAGATAAATACTTTCCTCGGATAAACCAAATCCATGCAACTTTTTTGCACCCACGGGATTTTTATATACTTTTATACCCCATGTACAGGCTCAACATCACTTTCATCGTCGCCCCGCGCGTGCAGGAGCAATGGCTCTCGCTGGTGGGCGGAAAATTCATCCCCGCGCTGCGTGAGCGCGGATACCACAAACTGGTCCTGAGCCGCGTGCTCTCGGCGCAGGCCGAAGACCACTTCACCTGGTCGCTGCTCATCGAGCTCGACTCGATGGACGGCTACCACGACATCACGGGCCCGGCGTGGGACCGGTACGCCGAAATCGCCGGCCCGATGTTCGGCGAGGAGGTGATGCATTTTACGAGTTTACTCAAACAACACGACTGCTGAGATGAAAAAGCTACTGGTATGCGCGGCATTGTTTGCCGCCACGGGCGCATGGGCGCAGGTCAAATCCACGATCGCCTCCGAAAAAGGAGAGTTGTGGTGGGGTACGCCGGGAATGTATGGTCATGCACAGCCCTTTGCCGGGGCTTTTACCGTCGATGCGCCGGGCAACGTGGTACTCGTTTCGTCATCGGGGCGCTACGTATGGGCCGAAGGGTGCCGCCAGGTCGCCTTCGACGGGCGCGGCTTCACGATCGACTCCCCCGCGGCGGCCGAAGCCGTGAAAGGCGGCCGCAACCTGCGCGAAGCCTATTTAGTGTGCCGCCATAAACATTGTCCGCCCCCGGCGGACGCCGCTGCACCGGATAAGCGGCCGCTGGAGCAACCGGTGTATACATTGGCGGAGCCCTTAGGGGAATGGGTGGTCCGGTGTGCAGATGAATTGCTGGAACGAAACTATCCTGCGGGGACGCTGGTACTCGGTGAAGGGTGGCAGGACGACGACCATGGGTTGGAGTTCGATGCGCGTTATTTTTCCAGCCCGGCATCGATGATCGACCGTTTGCACCATTCCGGATTCAGGGTGATGCTGACCGTAACGCCATGCGTCCCGGCATCCGGACGCGGCTTCCGGGGCCATTACGTGCAGAACGACCTGATGACGGACAGCACCGACATGCCTATGGTGAAACGTACCCGCAACGGCTGGCAGGCCTGCCTGAATATAAACCGCAAAATGGTTGCGGAAACTATTAAAAACCGCCTCCACGAATTACGCGAAATCGGGGTGGACGGCATCTTGTTAGACCTTTCGGAATTGGCGCTGTTCATGGACAAAACGGAGCTGGCGGCTGCGGTCGCGGCATGGGAAAAGGCGACCGACGGCATGACATTGCAATTCATCGCGCAACCCACTCCGGCAACAGGCAATGGCAAAATAATCAACCTCGAATTTCCCGTCCACCAAGTAGCTGCCAACGAATTCCCCGTCGACCAAGTAGCCACCAACGGATCACCCATAGTGTTGAACGCCATGTTTGCGCACGGCTTCATGGGCAATAATTATTGTTATCCGTTCTGGAGCAGGCCATTCGAAGATCGCTCATTTCCCCAACTTTCACCGTCGCTGCCGGATGCCTGCACGCTATTCCCCGTATCGTCCATTCCCGTATGGTCCGTCGAAGGACTCTTTCCCGACCTTACACGGAAATATTTCAAGGCCCGCGCGGCGATGACTCCTTATATTCTCGAATTGGCCGCGGAATCGGCGAAAACGGGCGAGCCGCTGGTGCGGCCGATGGAGTACAACTTCCCGCGGGCGGGATTCTCCGACTGCAACGACCAGTTCATGATCGGCATGCGCTATCTGGTCGCCCCGGCGCTGAACGACGACGCCAAGCGTACCGTACGCCTGCCGAAAGGCTCGTGGGTGGACGCCTCGGGCAAACGCCACCGCGGCCCGGTGGTCATCGAGGCCCGCTGCGACGAAGGCCCCGCGGTATTCGAACTGGTGAAATAATAAATTACCCTGCCGCGAGCTACGGGATATGGCAACTGCCACATCCCCAGGCCCGACACTGAAGCGTCACCCCTGCAACCGCAGGATGTGTATCGAGGCAACGCCACAACCGACGATGCGGCGAGAACGGCAGGGGAGCGCATCGACCGGACGGGAGGATTCAGAAGGGGCCGCCAGCGCGGAATCGACTTCCTCAAAAGCCGCCAACGTGAAATGCGGGGAAGGAATTTTGCGATAACCCTGTGGAATAAACCATTCGATGCCGAATCCATTATCCGCAATTCACGCCAATTAACGTGAATGCGCATAAGGAATGGTGTTATGTCTTTGTTTTTCCGGCATCAAACTCCGCGATCCATTAAGCACGACTCGCTTTAACGGCTTCCGTCGAAGCCGCATGGGTACTGAAAACACACCCCTACCCGCCCCTCCCAAGGGGCGGGCTTGCAAACCGGCCTTTCAGGCCAATGGCCCAAAAGATAGAATGAGTTGCGCTTAAGCAACTCACGTTAATTAACTCCCGGCTTAGGATCAGGTAAGCCAAAACCAATGCCGAGCCTTGCAGGGACCCCGGTAATTTTTCAGGCAACCTTGAATTACACCCGGCTTTGCGTATATTTGCACCCGATTTTACCGCAGCCGTAAACCGTGCCGGCACGCCGCCCGACTAAAATAAAACCGATTATGAAAAAACAAGACCTCATCCTGATCGCCTTCTGCGCCGTACTATTCCTGCCGTTCATCCTTCTCCCGGCCTTGTTCCACGCTTACGAAAACTTTAACGCGCAGCACGCCATGGTCATGGCGTTCCTCAAATTCGGCATCCTCTCGACCCTGGGCGAAGTGATCGGAGTGCGCATACGCACCGGAGGCTATGCACTGGGCGGTTTCGGCGTGCTGCCCCGCGCCATCGTCTGGGGATTCCTCGGCATGGCCATCAGCATGGCCATGACCATATTCTCCACGGGAACGCCGGCCTTCCTGGCCTCGCTGGGCGTCGACACCGCATCCACCGGATTCGCCACACGCCTGCTGGTCGCGTTTTGCATCAGCGTGGCCATGAATTCCATCTTCGCCCCCGTGTTCATGACCTTCCACAAGATCACCGACATGCACATCATGGCCAACGGCGGCTCGATGCGGTGCTTCACCCGGCCGATCGACATGGCGCAATCGTTCAGAAACATCAACTGGGACGTGCAATGGGGATTCGTATTCAAAAAAACCATCCCGTTCTTCTGGTTCCCCGCCCACACCATCACGTTCATGCTGCCGGGCAGCTACCGCGTACTGTTCGCCGCCCTGCTGGGCGTAGCCCTCGGCGTGATCCTCGCCATCGCCAGCCAGAAAAGCATCAATAAATAGACGTATTCAATAACGCCGACAGCCCGGCCTGTATGAATCTAAAGTATCCATACAGGCCGGGCTGTCCGAATACAATATGGCTACCGCCCGGTCTTGCGGCCGGGTTTCGGATGCGGCCTGGACCCGGATCCCGGCGCGGCGGGTTTCCGGGCAGGTTTGGCTCCCCGCTCAGGTTTGGCTCCCCGCTCAGGGGCAGGCTTCGCCGGGCCGCCCGGCGCCGGTTTAGACCCGGATTCCTGCCGGGGGGCTTTCCCCTGACGGCGGTACCGGGCGTATGAGCCGGACTTGCGGGAGGGTGCGGCAGGCCGCTCGTTCGACGCCTCCTCGGTGCCCGAAGAGGCTTCCAGCAGGGCGTACATCGTCCGTATCTCCTCGGGCGTAAAATAGCGCCAGCGTCCCGGTTCCAGGTCGCCCAGCACGATATTCATCACCTTGACGCGCTTGAGCCGCTTCACCTTATACCCCAGCGCCTGGCACATCCGGCGGATCTGGCGGTTCAGCCCCTGCGTGAGGTGGATCACCAGCGTGGTGTCGTTCTTACGGAAAACTTTGCAGGGTTTGGTCCGCGTGCCCAGGATATGGACTCCTTCGGACATCTGTTTAAGGAACTCGCCGGTGACCGGCTTATCGACCGTCACAACATACTCTTTGGGGTTGTTGTTACCTGCACGCAGGATCTTGTTGACGATATCGCCGTCGCTCGTAAGGATGATCAGCCCCTCGGAATCCTTGTCGAGGCGGCCGACGGGAAAAATACGCTCCTTATACCCCAGGAAGTCGATGATGTTGGTCTTATCGCTTTTTTCGCTGGTGCAGGTCACCCCGACGGGCTTGTTGCAGACGATATAGACCGCCTTGTTCCTGCGTTTGCCGACCCGCTCGCCGTCCACCTCCACCCTGTCGTCGTCGCCGGCCGTATCGCCCAGTTCCGCCTCGCGGCCGTTGATGGTCACACGCCCCTGCAGAATATACTGGTCGGCCTCGCGGCGCGAGCAATAACCCGAATCGGTCAGGAATTTATTCACTCTTCTCATGATGCGGCAAAGATAAGGCGTTTCCGTCAGAGTTTGACCAACTGCACCAGCCGATGTTTGGCCGGGAGAGTGATCTGCTTGCCGTCGCGGGCGACCAGCCCCTCGGTTTCCATCGCCTTCATCTCGCGTTCGAGCGCCTGGCGCGACACGCCGAAATACTCAGCCAGCGAGGTGTGGGTACGGTCGAGGCATACGGTATCCGAGCCCGCTTTCCGGGCCAGCTCCAGCAGGTACATGGCCAGTTTCTGGCGGATCGTGCGGAAGGACATGAAGTGCAGTTTGCGGCTCAGGCGCGAGGCGAACCCGGCCGAAAGATTGAGGTAATTTTCGAGCAGCCGCTCGCTGCGCGAAAGCATCCGCAGCACCACCTGCTTGGGAATGACGATGGCCGCAGAGTCCTCGGTGGCGGTGGCGGTCACCGGGAAACGGTTTTCCGGGCCGAACAGGAACAGGATCGCCAGCGGGTTGGGCGCTACGATGTCGTCCACCTTGACGATCTTTCCCGAAGGGTCGCTCATCTCGCCCTTGGCCGCCCCGGACAGCAGTACGATCAACCGGTTGCACGGCTCGTCCTGCCGGGCGAGCACCGTTCCTTTCCTGACAGGCATTTCGGCAATGGCGAACTCTTTGAATAGTCCGGCGATCTCTTCGGCGCCGATCCCGGCGAACAGGGCGGTTTTGGTCAACGCAGCATAGTCCATCGTGAGAAAATTTTCCCAAATATATAAAAATGCAACAAAGGTGTCAAATTCCGGGCGGACGGCCGCCATAATTTTGCAGCATGAAAAGGACCATTATAAAAATAGACGAGGCGCTTTGCAACGGTTGCGGGGCGTGCGTGAGCGGCTGCCACGAGGGGGCGCTGCAACTGATCGACGGCAAAGCCGTGATGGTCAGCGAGCTGTATTGCGACGGCCTGGGGGCCTGCATCGGCGAATGCCCGGTGGGTGCGATTACCCTCGAAGAGCGCGAGGCCGAGCCGTATGACGAACGCGCCGTGATGGAGCGCATCGCGCCCAAAGGCGAGGCGGTGATCGCCGCCCACCTGAACCACCTGCGCGACCACGGCGAAACCGGGCTGATGCAGCAGGGAATCCAATGGCTCGGAGAACATAATATGACTGTCAATATGGAAAAGAAAGAAGAAAAAAACCTGGCCTGCGGCTGCCCGGGATCGATGATGCGCGACCTGCGCTTCACCGGGGGCGCCACGGCGGACGTTCCCTCCGCCCGGCCTTCGGAATTGCGCCAGTTCCCGGTGCAGCTGCACCTGCTGAACCCCGCCGCGCCGTTCCTCGCGGGGGCCGACCTGCTGCTGGCGGCGGATTGCACGGCTTTTGCATGTGGGGACTTCCACAGCCGTTTCCTGCGCGGGAAGATGCTGGCCGTGGCCTGCCCGAAACTCGACAACGACATCGCCTCCTACATCGACAAACTGGCGGCGATGATCGACACCGCCAAAATCAACACCCTGACGGTGGTCATCATGGAAGTGCCCTGCTGCGGGGGGTTGGTGCGCATCGCCCAGGCGGCACGCGACAAAGCGCAACGCAACGTCCCGGTGAAAGTGGCCGTCGTTTCGGTGCAGGGCGAGTTGATCAGCGAGGAATGGATATAACCGGCGGAGGCGGCGATGCCGCCAGGCCGATGAGCGGCCCCCCGCACCGGGTGGCCGCAGCCTGCCGGCCTTGCGGCGCAAAGCCGGCCCGACAAAATTCAACAACCAACCAACACGATAAATTATGAGCATGTTCTGTTTTCAATGCCAGGAGGCGGCCGGAGGAAAAGGCTGCACGATCAAAGGCGTTTGCGGCAAGCAGCCGCAGACCGCAGGATTGATGGATTTACTTCTCTATGTGGTGCGCGGCGAAGCGATCGTCAACCGCGCCCTGCGCGAAAAAGGGGCGGCCGACCCGGCGACAAGCCGGGCGATCCTCGATGCGCTGTTCTGCACCATCACCAACGCCAACTTCGACGACCAGGCCATCAAGGCCCGCATCACCGCCGCGCTCGCGCGTAAAAACGAGCTCATCGGCACCGCGCAGAAACGCGGCATCGCCCTGCCCGCGATGGATGAGGTGAAATTCTTCGCCGTGCCGGCCGAATATGAAAAAGCCGCCGCCGGGGCGGGTGTGCTCTCCGAGCCCAACGAAGACCTGCGCTCGCTCAAGCAACTCGTCATTTACGGGGTGAAAGGCGCCGCGGCCTATGCCGAACATGCGCTCAACCTGGGCCATGAGGACGAGTCGATCTATGAAAACCTCGAAAACGCGCTGGCCGAAGTGAGCCGCAGGGATATCGGCGCGGACGAGCTGGTCAACCTCACCCTGGGCGTGGGCGAATGCGGCGTCAGGGCGATGGCCCTGCTGGACAAGGCCAACACCTCGGCCTACGGCAACCCCGAGATCACGAAAGTGAACATCGGCGTGGGCACCCGCCCGGGCATCCTGGTGAGCGGCCACGACCTGAAAGACTTCTCCGAATTGCTGGAGCAGACCAAAGACGCGGGCATCGACATCTACACCCACAGCGAGATGCTTCCGGCCAACTATTACCCGGCGTTCAAGAAATACCCGCACTTCGTGGGCAACTACGGCACTGCGTGGTGGAAGCAAAGGGAGGAATTCGAGTCGTTCAACGGCCCCATCCTCTTCACCACCAACTGCATCGTGCCTCCGCTGGACGGCGCATCGTATAAGGACCGCATCTACACCACCGGTTCGGCCGGCCTGCCCGGAGCCACCCACATCCCCGCCCGCAAGGAAGGCGGCCGGAAAGACTTCTCCGCCGTCATCGAACACGCGAAAAAGTGCGCCGCACCGACCGAAATCGAGAAAGGCGAGATCGTCGGCGGCTTCGCCCATGCCCAGACCCTCGCTTTGGCCGACAAGGTGATCGACGCGGTGAAGTCGGGCGCCATCAAAAAATTCATCGTCATGGCCGGATGCGACGGACGCATGAAGTCGCGCCAGTATTATAGTGACTTTGCAACGGCAGTGCCGAAAGACACCGTGATCCTGACGGCGGGCTGCGCCAAGTACCGCTACAACAAGTTGCCGCTGGGCGACATCGGCGGCATCCCCCGGGTGCTCGACGCCGGGCAGTGCAACGACAGCTATTCGCTGGTGGTGATCGCCCTGGCGCTGAAAGAGGCCTTCGGGCTGAAGGACGTGAACGACCTGCCGATCGTCTACAACATCGCCTGGTACGAGCAAAAGGCCGTCATCGTGCTCCTGGCGCTGCTCAGCCTGGGGGTGAAGAACATCCACCTCGGGCCCACCCTGCCTGCGTTCCTCTCGCCCAACGTGGTCAACGTGCTGGTCGAAAACTTCGGCATCGGAGGCATCTCCACCGTCGAAGAAGACATGAAAGCCTGGGTGTAACACCCCCTGAATACCACTCGCCTGCCGGGGTGCACACGCATCCCGGCAGGCCCGTATATGGCGATCCGTAAGGGTTTCGCAGGAAAATGTTTGTTTTTACAAGGGATTGTTCGTATTTTTGGCAAAATTTAAACCTGCAAACCATGAAGAACACCTTGATCGACCCCGCGCTGGTCAAACGCTCGATGGAATCGCTCTACATCGACGACCTCAACAAAGCCTCGATCCGACAGATGGGGGGCATCGTACGCCATATAGAACAGGAATCGGGTACGGAGTTCATCCACTTCGAGATGGGCGTCCCGGGATTCGCCCCTTCGGCCATCGGCACGGCCGCCGAAAAGAAAGCCCTCGAGGACGGCATTCCCTCGGTGTATCCCCCGATGGAAGGCATCCCGGCCCTGAAAACCGAAACCGCGCGTTTCTTCAGGGCCTTCCTCGATACGGAGATCTCGCCCGAAGGCTGCATCCCGACCGTGGGTTCGATGCAGGGCGCCTACGCGTCGATGATGCTCTGCACGCAGCTCGACCCGAAGAAAGATACGATCCTGTTCATCGACCCGGGTTTCTCGGTGCAGAAAACCCAGACCAAAGTGATCGGCATCAAGAGCGTGGCTTTCGACCTGTACCACTTCCGCGACGAAAAATTCGCCCCGAAGCTCGAAGAGTACCTCAAAGCGGGCAACATCGCCGCCGTGATCTACTCCAACCCCAACAATCCCACATGGATGTGCCTGTGCGAGGCGGAGCTGAAGGTGATCGGCGAGATGTGTACCAAATACGACGTGATCGTCCTGGAGGACCTCGCCTACATGGCCATGGACTTCCGCACGGAGCTGGGCATCCCGTTCCAGGCGCCCTACCAGCCCACCGTGTCGCACTACACGGACAACTACGTGATCCTGATGAGCGCCTCGAAGATCTTCAGCTATGCCGGCCAGCGCATCGCCATGATCGGCATCTCGGACAAACTGTTCAACCGCGACTACCCCGTGCTGAAGGAGCGTTACGGCGTGTCGAAATTCGGCCAGTCGATGATCCAGAATATCCTCTACTGCCTCTCGTCGGGCACGGCCCACACCCCGCAATACGCCCTGGCGGCGATGCTCAAAGCGGCCAACGACGGCTCCTATAACTTCGTCGAGGACATGAAGGAATACGGCCGCCGCAGCGCCAAACTCAAGGAGGTCTTCCTGCGCAACGGCTTCAACATCATCTACGACAAGGACATCGACCAGCCCGTGGGCGACGGTTTCTTCTTTACGGTGGGTTACAAGGGCATGGAAGGCGGCGAGTTGCTGCTCCGGCTGTTGCATTACGGCGTGAATGCGATCGTGCTCTCGACCACCGGCAGCCAGCAGCAAGGCCTGCGCATCAGCGCCTCGGCCGTCAAACCCCACCACTACCGGTTGCTCGACGAACGCCTGAGAATGTTCACGGAAAACAACTGATTGTATACATCGCGGCTGCCGGGGGCAGCCGCCGCTCTCCGCGGCTGCGGGGACGGTGATAAAGTCGCCGGGCCGCGGAGAGCGAATCACAACGACTTAATACCTACTGCATATGGTCAACAAACAATTGCTCAATCCCGCGTCGGTGGTCGTCGTGGGCGGTTCGGACGACACGTACAAACCGGGCGGCGCCGTGCTGAGCAACCTTATCGAAAGCCCCTTCTCCGGGCCGGTCTATGTGGTCAACCCCAAGGCCGATAGCGTCCAGGGCATCAAATCGTACCACACGGTCGACGAACTCCCCGAAGTCGAGTGCGCGATCATCGCCATCGCCGCCAAATTCTGCCTCGATACGGTCAAAACCCTCGCCCATAAGAAAGGCACGCGGGCGTTCGTGATCCTCTCGGCAGGTTTCAGCGAAGAGAACGCCGAAGGCGCCGAGATCGAGCGCCGGATCGTCGAGGTGATCGATTCGGTGGGCGGCGCCCTGATCGGCCCCAACTGCACGGGCATCCTGACGACCCACTACAACGGCAACTTCACCTCGCCGGTGCCCCAACTCGACCCGCGCGGCGTGGACTTCATTTCGGGCTCGGGCGCGACGGCCATCTTCATCGTCGACAACGGTATGCGCAAGGGGCTGAAATTTTCGAGCGTGTTCGCCGTGGGCAACTCGGCGCAGATCGGCGTCGAGGAAGTGCTGGAATACATGGACAACTCGTTCGACCCGGCGACCAGTTCGCGCGTGAAACTGTTATATGTGGAGAGCATCAGCAAGCCGGAGAAATTCCTGCGCCACGCCTCGTCGCTGGTGCGCAAGGGATGCCGCATCGCCGCTGTGAAATCGGGCAGCTCGGCCGCCGGAAGCCGCGCCGCATCGTCGCATACCGGCGCACTGGCCTCGCCCGACGTGGCTGTCGAAGCGCTGCTGCGCAAGGCGGGCATCGTGCGCTGCCACGGCCGCGAAGAGTTGACCACCGTGGCCAGCATCTTCTGCTATCCCGAACTGAAAGGCAAGAACATCGCCATCGTCACCCACGCGGGAGGCCCGGCGGTGATGCTCACGGACGCGCTCTCGAACGGCGGCCTCGAAATCCCCCACCTGGAAGGCCCCAAAGCCCAGGAGTTGCTCGCGAAGCTCTTCCCCGGCTCGTCGGTGGGCAACCCGATCGATTTCCTGGCCACGGGCACGGCCGAACAGTTAGGCGAGATCATCGACGCCTGCGAGCGCGACTTCCCCGGGATCGACGGCATCGCCGTGATTTTCGGAAGCCCCGGCCTGTTCCCCATTTTCGATGTGTACGACCTGCTGCTCAGCAAGATCAAAACGGCAAAGAAACCTATATTCCCCATCTTCCCCTCGTACGGCTATGTGAAGGCCGAGGTGGAAAAGTTCGTGGCCGACGGCGGCGTATGCTTCCAGGACGAAGTGACATTCGGCTCGGCGCTGGCCAAAATATTCTACACCCCGGCCCCGGAACCCGCTGCGGCGACCCTTCCGGCGGTGGACAAAGCCCGCATCCGCAAGGTGGTGGACGGCGCTGAAAACGGCTACCTCGCCCCGGGACAGATCCATGAGATCCTCGATGCGGCAAGCATCGCCCGCGCCCGCGAAGGCGTGGCCACGAAGCGGGAAGAGTGCGTCGAACTGGCCCGTAAGATCGGTTTCCCGCTGGTGATGAAAGTCGTCGGCCCGGTGCATAAATCGGATGTGGGCGGAGTGGTGCTCAACGTGCGCGACGAAGAAACCGTCGCCCGCGAGTTCGACCGCATGATCCAAATCAAAGACACCTACGCCATCATGCTGGCGCAGCAGCTCTCGGGAACCGAGGTGTTTATCGGCGCCAAGCGCGAGGGTTCGTTCGGACATATCGTGATGTGCGGCCTGGGCGGCATCTTCATCGAAGTGCTCAAAGACGTGCAGTCCGGCCTCGCGCCTATTTCGCAGACGGACGCCGCCGGGATGATCAAACGCCTGCGTTCGTACCGCATCATCGAGGGCGTGCGCGGCCAGGAGTCCGTCAACCAGGAGCGTTTCGCAGAGATGGTGTCGAGGGTGTCGGTGCTGGTCGAAACCGCGCCGGAGATCTTCGAGATGGACCTCAATCCGCTGCTGGGCAACAGCAAGGACGTGGTGGCCGTCGATGCACGCATCAGAATAGAAAAATAGTCCCCTGGGTATCAGGAAGAAGGGCGCAGGACATTAGTCCTGCGCCCTTCTCATTGGCATTTCCGGGAGGAATATGTGGTTTCGGTCGTCCTGTATGTTATAACACAGGAGGTATTCCCGGCCTTCCGCCAAGCCATCGGCGGCGGGTCCGGGGATGCACATTGTTTTTACGCGGAGAATGCGGCAGAGGCCGCGTATGACGGACGATCCCGGGCTGCGTTTTCCGGCCGCCGTGCGGCCCTCCGCGAACGGGACGACCCGGGGACCGGCGACCGCCACGGACCACCAGTATCCCAATTGCCGGAAGACCCTCGGGAAGTGGAGCGCGACAAACCCGGCCCCTCCGGGGCCCCGGTTGGAAACAGAGGCGTTGCGACACGGCGGCCGGGCGTACTTTCAATCCGAAGCAACGTGGGTTGCGCTTAAGCAACTCATCCTTCCCTTGGGCCAATGGCTATTCATAGCCATTGGCAAGCCCGCCCCTGTCAACCGACGCCAAGCCGGGCGTCGTCAAACTTGTTTGAATGGCCGGGGCGCGAAGGAGGAGGGCGAAGCCAACGGACGGGCAGGGGGTGGGGTTTTCAGTACCCATGCGGCTTCGGCAGAAGCCGTTCACGCGAATCACGCTTAAGAAATCCCGAAATTTGATGCCGATAAACAGTAATTTAATGCGGTTTATTAAGCGCAACTCTCGTTAAGTACGCCCGGTTTCCGTACCGGCCATGCGAAATCCCGCCGCCCGCGAAGGCCGATCCCCGCCATTTTCACGGTTTTTCAGAAATTTTATTATTTTTGTCCCTTTAACCAAACTCGACGCGCAGTGAAATTTAAAGAGTACAAAGGTTTAGACCTTTCCCGCACAGGTTCGGAAATAGAGCGGCTCTGGCAATCGGAAGACACGTTCCACCAAAGCATTACGCAACGCGAAGGCTCCCCGACGTTCGTGTTCTACGAGGGCCCTCCCTCGGCCAACGGGACGCCCGGCATCCACCATGTCATGGCGCGTACGATCAAGGATATTTTCTGCCGCTACAAGACCCAGCGCGGCTACCTGGTCCACCGCAAGGCCGGATGGGATACCCATGGCCTGCCCGTAGAGCTGGGCGTGGAGAAGAAACTCGGCATCACGAAAGAGGATATAGGCGTCAAAATCTCGATCGAGGAGTATAACCGCACCTGCCGCGAGGCGGTGATGGAATTCACCGGCCTGTGGGAAAACCTCACCCGGAGGATGGGCTACTGGGTCAACATGGACGACCCGTACATCACCTACGACAACAAATACATCGAAACCCTGTGGTGGATGCTGCGCCAGCTCTACGACAAAGGGCTCCTGTATAAAGGATATACCATACAACCCTACTCGCCGGCGGCAGGAACGGGGCTGTCGAACCACGAGCTGAACCAGCCCGGCTGCTACCGCGACGTGAAGGACACCACCTGCACGGCGCAGTTCCGCGTGGTGCGCGACGAACGCTCCGGACGATTGTTCGACGGGGCGCAGGGTGAGGTGTTCTTCCTGGCCTGGACGACCACCCCATGGACTCTGCCCTCGAACACGGCGCTGGCCGTGGGACCGTCTATAGAATACGTACGCGTGGCGTGCGAGAATCCCTATACGCATCAACCGCAGACCGTCATCCTCGCCAAAGACCTCCACGACAGCTACTTCGGCAAAAAGTTGGAAGGCACGGTCATCGGAGAGCCGATGAAGGGTACGGAACTGGCCGGTGTGCGCTACGGGCAGCTGATGCCGTGGGTACGGCCGGACGGCGACGCGTTCCGGGTGATCACGGGCGACTTCGTCACCACGAGCGACGGTACGGGCATCGTGCACATCGCCCCCACGTTCGGCGCGGACGACGACCGGGTGGCCAAAGCGGCCGGGATCGCCCCCCTCGTGATGATCGACAAGGGCGGCAAACAGCAACCGATGGTCGACAAAAGCGGTAAATTCTATGCGATCGAAGACCTCGACCCGGATTTCGTACGCGAAAGGGTGGACACAGAATTATACAGCCTGTACGCAGGCCGCTTCGTGAAGAACGCCTACGACGACGCCCGGGGCGAAGAGGACGAAACGCTCGACGTGGAACTGGCCGTGATGCTCAAAGCACAAGGGCTGGCGTTCAAAATCGAAAAGCACATCCACTCCTATCCCCACTGCTGGCGGACGGACAAGCCTGTGCTCTATTACCCCCTCGACTCGTGGTTCATCAGGACCACAGCCATGCGCGACCGCATGATCGAGTTGAATAAAACCATCAACTGGAAACCCGAATCGACGGGCACGGGCCGTTTCGGTAAGTGGCTCGAAGGGCTGGTGGACTGGAACTTGTCGCGTTCGCGTTTCTGGGGCACGCCGCTGCCGATCTGGGCCACGGAAGACCATGCGCAGATGAAATGCATCGGCTCGGTGGCCGAACTGAAGGCCGAGATCGCCAAATCGGTGGCCGCAGGGTTCATGGCCGACAATCCGCTGGCAGGCTTCGATGAAGGGGACTTCTCAAAGGCGAATTATGAAAAATTCGACCTGCACCGCCCGTGGGTGGACTCGGTCGTCCTCGTTTCGGACGAGGGCGAACGCATGTACCGCGAACCCGACCTGATCGACGTTTGGTTCGATTCGGGCGCAATGCCCTATGCACAAGTGCACTACCCGTTCGAGATGGCCGACGCCGATTTCAAAAACGTCTACCCGGCCGACTACATTGCCGAAGGAGTGGACCAGACCCGCGGGTGGTTCTTCACGCTGCATGCGTTGGCGGTGATGCTGTTCGACTCGGTGGCCTTCAAAAACATCATTTCCAACGGGTTGGTGTTGGACAAGAACGGCAACAAAATGTCCAAGCGCCTGGGCAATGCGGTCGATCCGTTCCAGGCGATGGACACCTACGGGCCGGACGCAGTGCGCTGGTACATGATCAGCAACGCCCAGCCATGGGACAACCTCAAATTCGATATGGAGGGAGTGGACGAAGTGCGCCGCAAGTTCTTCGGCACCCTGTATAATACCTACAGCTTCTTGGCGCTGTACGCCAACGTCGACGGTTTCACGGGCCGCGAGGCACAGGTGCCTGTAACGCAGCGGCCGGAGATCGACCGTTGGATCATCTCACTGCTCAACACGCTGGTCGCCGATGTGACCGGACGGCTGGAGGATTACGACCCCACCCCGGCGGCACGCATGATCCAGGATTTCGTGGGCGAGAGCCTCTCGAACTGGTATGTGCGCCTGAACCGCAAGCGTTTCTGGGGCGGCGGCATGACCGAAGATAAACTCGCCGCTTACCAGACCCTATACACCTGCCTGGAAACGGTGGCACGCCTGGCCGCGCCGTTCGCCCCGTTCATCACGGAGCAGGTCTTCCGCGACCTGAACGCCGTAAGCGGCCGTTTTTCGGAAA
This sequence comes from Rikenellaceae bacterium, assembly GCA_031551595.1. Lineage (GTDB taxonomy): Bacteria > Bacteroidota > Bacteroidia > Bacteroidales > Rikenellaceae > JAVBOW01. The sequence goes on from JAVBNK010000163.1 coordinate 19,894, forward strand.
ATTCGGTGCACCTCGCCCCATTCCCGGTGGCCGATACCGCACTGATCGACCGAGGGTTGGAAGACATGATGTCGCTGGCGCAGCGCATCTCGTCGATGACCCTCGCGCTGAGGCGCAAGGTGAACATCAAGGTGCGCCAACCGTTGCAGAAGATCATCATCCCGCTACTGGACCGCGACATGGCCCGCCACATCGAAGCGGCACGCAATTTGATCATGGCAGAGGTGAACGTCAAGGAGATAGAGCTCATCGCGCAGACGACCGGGCTGATCACCAAACGCATCAAGCCCAACTTCAAGACCCTCGGGCCAAAGTACGGCAAGCAGATGAAGCAGATCTCGGCGCTGACGGCGGCCTTCACGCAGGAGGATATCGCCCGACTGGAGGCCGACGGCGGCATGACGATGACCGTGGACGGCGAAGCGCTTCCGATGGAACTCGTTGATTTCGAGATCACCTCGGAAGACATGCCGGGATGGCTCGTGGCCTCGGAAGGCAAGCTGACCGTAGCGCTGGACGTGACCGTGACCGGGGAGTTGCGCCGCGAAGGCATCGCCCGCGAACTGGTCAACCGCATCCAGAACCTGCGCAAGGAGAGCGGCCTGGAAGTGACCGACAAGATCCGCGTGCAGATCGGGCGGCAGGATTTCCTGGCCGACGCGGTGACGCAATTCGCAGGCTACATCGCCTCGCAAACCCTCGCCACGGGCGTGGAACTGGCCGCCGAACCCTCAGGCGATTTCGCCAGCGAGGCCGATATTGACGAACAAATAGTTAAAATAGGGATAACCAAGGAAAAATAAAAATAATTTTATTCCATAATAATTGTTTTATCCAATAATGTTTTGTAATTTTATAAAAGTAATCATTAAGACTTACGGTTATGGCAGAACTTGAAAAAACAAGGTATTCGGACGAAGAACTGGCCGAATTCAAAGCGATCATAAAGGAGAAACTCGTCAAGGCCCGCGCCGACTACGAATTGCTGCGCGCCACGATCACCCACACTTCGTCCAACGACACGGAGGATACCTCGCCGACGTTCAAAGTGCTCGAAGAAGGTGCGGCCACGCTCTCCAAAGAAGAGTCGGGACGCCTGGCGCAACGCCAGCTCAAATTTATCCAACACCTCGAAGCCGCCCTGGTGCGCATCGAGAATAAGACGTACGGGATCTGCCGCGAAACCGGCAAACTGATCCCAAAAGAGCGCCTGCGTATCGTTCCCCACGCCACACTCTCCATTGAGGCGAAGGAGAATGAAAAACGTTAGGCCAATGCAAGTGGTTTTTACGGAGGGCGGCTGTGTCCGCCCTCCTTTTTTGATGTAGAATAGGTTGGTTTTCTTCCTGCGGATTCTGGCCCTTGGAGAATTCGCGCCCGGAGATTTAATGGACTGAGGCGTTAAAACGGCGCGTGTCCGACGAACGTCAGCTGCCTTAAGGCAACGAAAAGGAGAAGTTAGCCGTTTTAGCCGAAGGGCAGTAAATCTCAGCGAATTCGACGGGCTGTCAGCCTTTGGCCTTCCTCCTCCTTGCAGGGTATAGTTCGAACAAGTTTCGACTCTGCCCCTGCGTCGAGCGTCGGTTGACTTTTTTTGCATCCTTTTTTGTGTCTATTTTCTTAGAAGCGAGGGCAGCGCCGAATGTATTCGGACCCTGCCGGGCGACGACAGAAAATCACGACCGAAGGAAGTAACCCCAACAAAAAAGTATGTCGCCATCAGGCGAAAAAGAGTGACGAAAAGAATCCAACATATCAATAGCAATGGCTGCAAAGGTCACCATGTACACGGACGGTTCGGCGCTCGGTAATCCGGGGCGCGGGGGCTATGGCGTGGTCCTGCTCTGCCCGCCCCACCGCAAGGAACTCAGCGAAGGTTACCGCCTGACCACCAACAACCGTATGGAACTGCTGGCGGTGATCAAAGGCCTCGAAGCGTTGAAATATCCCTGCGAGGTGACCATCTACTCCGATTCGCAGTATGTGGTCAACGCCGTCGAGAAGGGCTGGGTGTTCGGATGGGCGCAGAAACGGTTCAAAGACAAGAAGAACCCCGACCTGTGGATGCGTTTCCTGGAACTGTACCGCATGCACAAGGTGCGGTTCGTATGGGTCAAAGGCCATGCGGGAACCCCGCTCAACGAGCGGTGCGACCAGTTGGCCGTGGCCGCCGCCGGGGGGACGGCGCTGCTCGAAGACGAAGGGTATGCGCCTGGCGGCGACTAACCAAACCCATCCCGCGCCTTCAGGCTGCGGACGGATATCCCGAAGTAAAACTACCGGAGAATATTTCATATCTTTGCGCAGTTTGCAATCCTAAACCACCATGATGCCCGGATACGCTCATTTCATCATCACCCTGTTCAACCTGCGGCTGTGGAACGTCGACAAAAAGAAGGTCCCGACGCATACGGAAAGCTGGCTGGATAGCCGGTTCGATATGTTCGGGAAGCAATGCTTCCCGTCCGTGGCGGCTCAAACGAATAAGAATTTCGTATGGATATGCCTTTTCGACAAAGGCACGCCCGGAAAATACCTGGAAAAAATACAGGAATACCAGGAGCGACTGCCCCAATTCTCACCGCACTACCTGGACCTGGAAGAAACCGCCGATATCGCGGCGACCATCGACAAGATCATTAAAAGCTATCTGTCTGCGGAGGAGGAATATATCATCACGACCAACCTCGACAACGACGACGCGATACACTCCGGAATGGTCGCGAGGTTGCAGTCCGCCATCGGCAAAGATTCCTGCGGCAAATTATACAGTTTCAACCTCGGATACCAGTATTTCACCCACCTGGGGATCATCCTGAAGATGAAATACCCGCACAACCACTTCCTCACGGTGGTGGAAGCCCGCGGGCCGGAATACAGAACGGTCCTGACCTACCACCACGCCCGGGCCCGTAAAGCGCTGGATTCGGTCGATATCCTGGAGCAACCGTACTGGGTGGAATTCGTGCACGGCAACAACGTGAACAACGACCTGCGGATCACCTCGCGCGTATCCTACCGCGCAGTCACCACCGCCGTCGACCTGCGGCCTTTCGGCCTCGACATCGTGATCTCCAGACGGGAGGCTTGGTATGGGACGTTTGTCAGGCTGCCTTTCAAATGGCTGGGCAGGGCCTGCAACAGGATAACCCGGAAGATCAGAAAGGCCGTCTGCAGAAATAACGTCCGGGAGAGCCACGCCGCCCCGGTCACCGTCGTTGCGAAAAACCAAGGCCATGCAGGCGAAAAATAGACGGTCCCGCATGAGGTTTGCCTAAAGGATAAGGCCATACGGCCTCGACGGGTAGGTTTTACGCCGCCGGCCACTCACCCGGGAATAGTAATGTGGCCCAAAGAGGGTGGTATTTTACCCTGATCGTTTCTCGAAAAAACAGCACGCGTAAAGTTACCAGGCGCGCCTGAAGCGTGCACGGCTATTTCGGGCGCGCTACTCATTGGGGCGGATGCCATTTTTCTCTGATAAAAAAGCAGCCGGATGAAACTGTTTTCATCCGGCTGCTTAAAAAATACGACTATTGACTAAATAAAAATTACAATTTACCCCACCAGCCTCTTTTGTCCATTATACCCCGGAAATGGATCGCATAGCGAAAAGCCACCCTCGTGAGGGTGGCTTTTCCCATGGGTCGGACCTCTATTTTTTAGCTTTGGGCGTCAGGATGATGTTCATGCGCTTGCCCTCGAGTTTGGGCATAGATTCCACTTTGGCCAATTCTTCGAGGTCGGTCGCAAAACGCAGCAACAGGATTTCGCCCTGCTCCTTAAAGACGATCGAGCGGCCGCGGAAAAAGACATAAGCCTTCACTTTCGCACCCTCCTTGAGGAAGTTCTCGGCGTGCTTCAACTTGAAGTTATAGTCATGGTCATCGGTCTGCGGGCCGAAACGTATCTCTTTAATAACCACCTTAACGGCCTTTGCCTTAGCTTCTTTGGCGCGTTTTTTCTGCTGGTAGAGGAATTTTTGGTAGTCGGCGATGCGGCATACGGGGGGTTCGGCCTTCGGGGAGATCTCGATCAGGTCGAGTTCCATTTCGTCGGCCATTTTGATGGCTTCGCGGATGGGCAGTACCAGCGGGTTTTCGATATTATCCCCGACCAGGCGCACCATTGGTGCGGTGATCTCGTTGTTGGTACGGTGCGGGTTTTCCTTTTCGACGCGGCGGCCCCGGTTAAAATGCGGTTGTGATGGTTTCAGTGCGTTTATAGTTTTGTCCTCCCTATATGGTTAAGTTGCACATTGTATTATTATTATTATTGCGCTGTTTCGGCAGCGATACGGCCTTCGATCAGTTTCACGAATTCCGCAACAGTCATGCCGCCTTTGTCACCCTCACCCTGCACACGCACAGCGACTTTCTGCTCCTCTTGCTCCTTCTCGCCCACGATCAGCAGGTAGGGGATGCGCTTAAGCTCGTTATCGCGGATCTTGCGGCCGATCTTTTCGTTCCGGTCGTCCACCTGTGCGCGAATATCGTGATTATTCAGCAATTTTGAAACATTTTCAGCGTAATCGTTGAATTTTTCGCTGATCGGCAGCACCGCGACCTGCTCGGGCGAGAGCCACAGCGGGAATTTTCCGGCCGTATGTTCCAGAAGCACAGCCACAAAACGCTCCATCGACCCGAACGGGGCGCGGTGGATCATCACCGGGCGGTGTTGCTGGTCGTCGGAACCGGTGTACGTGAGGTCGAAACGCTCCGGGAGGTTGTAGTCCACCTGGATCGTCCCCAACTGCCATTTGCGGCCCAGGGCGTCCTTGACCATAAAGTCCAGTTTCGGCCCGTAGAACGCCGCTTCGCCCAATTCGACCGTCGTTTGCAACCCTTTTTCGGCCGCAGCCTCGATGATCGCGCGTTCGGCTTTCTCCCAATTCTCGGCCGAGCCGATGTATTTTTCGGTATTATTGGGGTCGCGGAGCGAAATTTGGGCGGTGAAGTCCCTGA
>JAVBNK010000003.1:0-6434 GCA_031551595.1 Rikenellaceae bacterium
CGCAAGCTGGAGTCGATGCAGCAGGTCGAAGCCCGTACGCCCGTGCAACCCGCCCCCGCGAAAGAAGCCCCCAAGGCCGGGAAACCGAAGCAGGGCTACCGCGACAGGCGCGAGTCGGACCGGGCGGTGAAACGCCTCTCGGGTGCGGTCGAGAAGGCCGAGGCCGAAATCGCCTCGATCGAAGCGGAGATCGCCGCCGCGGACATTCGCATGGCCGACCCCGCGGCCCACGGCATCGACCTGGCCGACCCGGCGGTGTTCGAGGCCTACAATGCGCTCAAGGCGAAACTCGGCCGGGCGATGCATGAATGGGAAAAACTGAGCTACGAACTCGACCTGGCCAAAGGCGGGGAGTAGCAACCCGAAGAGCGCGCGCGATTTCCCGGAATCACGACGTCCCGTGGTGCGGCATATTTGATGCCGCCCCCGCAACTGAGGGATGAAAATAAAAATGGGAAGATTATACTCAATGGTCCTTTTGCGTCAGTCCGCAGCCAGCGCAGAGGATGTTTCGGGGCGCACACTCCCGGTTTCAGCCCTTTGCCGCCAGTGGCTGCGGGTTGAGCTTTGCCATGTAAGGCCGGTTCAGTTTGTTTAAATCATGGGGAACTATCAATTAGAATACATATTTTGATCCTTATATTCCGATGAAAACCAAAATGATCCTGGCGGCCGTGATGGCCGTAACGATTTCGGTGACGGCGTCCGTCGCCCAGAAAAGAAAACTGACCCTGGCGGAGATCGCCGATTTCCGCAACGAGGCGCTGGCCAGAAATCTGCCCCATGTGACCGGCTGGGCCGATGACGACCACCTGCTGATGAGCGAATTGGGCAAAGGCACGGTGGCGGTCGAGGTCGGGACAGGCAAGCGCGTACCGTATAAACCGGCCGGCCGGCCCCGGGATGAGGCACACCGGGACATGGAGAACCGGACGCTCTCTCCCGACGGCAAATGGGCGGCCTACACCAAGGACAACAACCTGTACGCCACAGAAATCGCCACAGGCCGCACCGTGCAGTACACCACGGACGGCTCGGCCACGGTGCTCAACGGCAAACTCTCGTGGGTCTACTACGAGGAGATCTTCGGCCGCGAGGACCGGGCATTCTGGTGGTCGCCCGACAGCCGTACGCTGGCCTTTTTCCGCACCGACGAGTCGCAGGTACCCACGTTCCCCGTCTTCAACAACGAAGGGCAGCACGGCACGCTGACCCTGACGCGCTACCCCAAGGCCGGCGACCCCAATCCGCAGGTGCGGCTGGGCTTCGTGCCCGTGGAAGGCGGTCCGGCCGTGTGGGCCGACTTCGACCCGGCGGAAGACCACTACCTCGGGCGTCCGTTCTGGGCGCCGGACGGCACGCTGTGGACGCAGTGGATGCCCCGCCGCCAGAATGAACTGAAGATTTACTCGGTCAATCCCGCCTCAGGCGCCAAATCCGCCATGATCGCCGAGCGTCACGACACATGGGTCGAGTGGAAAAAGGCGATACACTTTATCAAGGACGGGTATCTGATGCAAAGCAACGTGGAGGATTGGGACCACATCTACCTCTTCGGAAAGGATGGGCGCATGAAAAAAGATCTTACCGGAGGCCGCGCTTTCTGGCGTACCGAAGTGCTGCGCGTCGACGAAAAGGCCGGGATCGTCTATTTCTCCGCACACGGCGAAAGCCCGTTGCGCTGCGACGTGTACAGCGTCCGGCTGGACGGCAAATCGTTGCGCCGCCTCACCCCCGGCGATTACCATAACCAGCAGGTTTCTCTTTCGCCCGGCGGCAAATACCTCGTGACGCGCTATTCCAACCTCGACACCCCGATGGGCCTGGCCGTGATCGACACCCGGACAGGCAAAAAGGTGATGGACATGAGCGGTAAGTCCGACCGGTTCGACTCCATCGAACGGGATAACCACCGGATCGTATGGTACACCTCTTCGGACGGATTGCGCCTGCCTGCGATCGTCACCGAGCCTGCGGTAATCGACCCCTCGCGCAAATATCCGGTCATCATCTACACCTATGCCGGACCCGACCATCCGCTGGTCACGGACCGGTGGAGCGGCGGGGCCTCATGGTACGCCCATGAAGGCATCATCCGCGTGGTGCTCGACCACCGCGGATCGGGACACCTGGGACGCAAGGGGCTGGACTACATCTACCGCAACCTGGGCAAATACGAACTTTCCGACTTTACGGACTTCATACGGGGCGAACTCTACACGAAGCCCTACATCGACCGCGACCGCATCGCCATCGAGGGCCACAGCTACGGCGGATACATCACCGCGCTGGCCGTCACCCGCGGAGCGGAATATTTCAGGTACGGTATCGCCAGCGCGGGGGTAATGGACTGGTCGCTCTACGACTCGCACTACACAGAGCGCTACATGGACACCCCGCAAAACAACCCCGAAGGTTATAAAGAAAGTTCCGTGCTCTCGTACATAAGCGACTACACGCCCTCGAATATGCTCTACATCCGCTACGGGCTGCTGGACGACAACGTCCATCCGCAGAACAGCCTCCAACTGATCTACCGGTTGCAGTTGGCCGGCAAGGTGTTCGAATCGGTGGCCTATCCCCAGTTCAGCCACTCGTTCATCGACCGTTCGGTGAACAACGCCTATAACGATATGCTGCGCTTCTGGTACCGCAACCTCCTCCCGGGCCGCGACATACCCGCCGAATTGCTGCGCAAATTGCAATAACGCCCCGCCTTGCAGCTTTGCTGCGAGGCATCCGCAAGGCCCGGTCGCCTGAGGGCAACCGCAACGTTCCGCAACCCGGCATCTTCTGACGCCACCGCCCCGCAGTTGCGGGATGTGCTATGGATGATCACGGGCCTTCAACCCCTGAAAAATAAAAACGGCATCCTGAACGGATGCCGTTTTTAATAAACAACCCCACAGCAAGCTACGGGGTATTGTAAAGGCTGCGATTGCCACAGGCAATCCCCATTTCCCGCGGCTCGAAATCTCCGATTTCGCCCCCCGCAGCCGCGGGAGATGGGGAGAGGATCGCCGCAACCGACGCTGCGAGCGAGAGCAGAGGTCGCTTGCGAACTATGCCGAGCCGCGAGGAGGAAACCCATGCATCGCATGGGTAACCAAACCGACGCTGCGAGCGAGAGCAGAGGTCGCTTGCGAACTATGCCGAGCCGCGAGCAGGAAACCCATGCATCGCATGGGTAACCAAACCGACGATGCGAGCGGGGAGCAGAGGTCGCTTGCGAACTATGCCGAGCCGCGAGGAGGAAACCCATGCATCGCATGGGTAACCAAACCGACGCTGCGAGCGGGGAGCAGAGGTCGCCTGCGAACCATGCCGGGCCGCGGGGAGGAAATCCATGCATCTCATGGGTAACCAAACCGGCGGGGACTCGAACCCATAGAGATTGAACCCTTAGATATTAAAGATTTGGCGTTTTGCCCAACGCCCGAAGGCAGTGAAAAAATATCGGCCGATGCCATAGAAATCCCCGGGCAATAATTATCTTTGTTCGACCGGCCGCCACATTGACCACCCTAAAACCTGCACGAATATGATCCAGCCGTTGTTCATGGGCCTCGGAGGCCCCGAAATCCTGCTTATCCTGCTTGTTGTGATGCTGTTGTTCGGCGGCAAGAAGATCCCCGAACTGATGAAGGGACTGGGCAGGGGCGTCAAAAGTTTCAAGGACGGCATGAACGGCAAAGACGCCGACGCCGACGCCAAACCCGCCGAACCCAAGGCCGGGGAATAAGGCTCCCGCCGGATGACCTTCTGGGACCATATCGACGAGTTGCGAAAGGCGCTCGTCCATCCGCTGATCGCGCTGGCGCTGGCGGCGGTGGCGGCCTTTGCGCTCAAGGAGCCGCTGTTCCGCATCCTGCTCGCCCCCAACTCGCCCGGCTTCGTCACCTACGGCATCGTGCCCGCTTCCGGCGCGGCGGATGCAGGCCCCCAGGCCGCGCTGATCAACACCGAACTTACCGCCCAGCTGACGATGCACATGAAGGTATCTTTCTTCGCCGGCCTCGCGCTCACCCTGCCCTTCTTTTTCTACCGGCTGTTCCGCTACGCCTCGCCGGGGCTGTACGAAAACGAACGCCGCTACTCGGCACGGGTCATCGTATGCTCGTTCGCGGCCTTCTTCGCGGGGATACTGGTCAACTACTTCGTGATCTTTCCCTTCTCGCTGCGCTTCCTGGCCCACTACCAGGTCAGCCCCGAAGTGGTCAACATGATCACGCTGGACTCCTATATGGGCACGCTGATCACGCTGTCGATCCTGATGGGACTGTGCTTCGAGCTGCCGGTCGTGTCGTGGCTGTTGGCCAGGCTGGGCCTGCTCAGGGCGGCTTTCCTGGGCCGCTACCGCCGCCATGCCGTCGTGACGATCCTCACCCTGGCCGCCGTCATCACCCCGACGACCGACATCTTCACCCTGCTGCTGGTCTGCGTGCCGATCGTGCTGCTCTACGAACTGAGCGTACTGGTCGTCCGCATCACCGAACGCCGTGCACAGGCCCTTACGGCCGCCGCCGCACAATGAAGGAAACCCGCCCCGCCGCAGGTTATGTGACGCATACCGGGATTGCAAGGCAACCGCCATACCCTGTGGCCCGACACTCCGCACCGATCCCGCGGCCACAGGATGTGGCACAGAAAAAATCAAACCCCAGAAAAACCGATCTTCATGACGCTCAGAAAAACCCGAAAAATCCTCGCCCTGGCTTTCTTTGTGCCGATCACGCTGCTGCTGCTCGATTTCACGGGAAGCCTGCACGCGTGGTTCGGCTGGCTGGCCAGAGTGCAGCTGGTGCCGGCCATACTGGCCGTGAATGTGGCTGCGATCGTCGTTTTGGCGCTGCTTACGCTCGTATTCGGACGCGTCTACTGCTCGGTGGTATGCCCGCTGGGAGTGATGCAGGACGGCGTATCGCACATCGCCGGAAAGCGCAGACGCCACCGCAACCGTTTCCGCTACTCGAAAGGCCTGCCGTGGCTGCGGTACGGCATGCTGACGCTGTTCGTGGCGGCGCTCGCAGCGGGTGTGGGCGCGGTCGTGTCGCTGCTCGACCCCTATGCCGCATACGGCCGCATCGCCACGAACCTGCTGGCGGCGGTCTACAAGGCGGGCAACAACCTGCTGGCCCGAGCGGCCGAGCGGGCCGACAGCTATGCGTTCTATTCGGCCGAGGTGTGGATCAACAACCGGATCACGCTCGGCGTGGCGGCCGCCACGCTTGTGGTGGCCGGGCTGTTGGCCTGGCGGCGCGGACGCACCTATTGCAATACGGTCTGCCCGGTGGGGACGGTGCTGGGATTCATGTCGCGCCATGCGGTCTTCCACCCGGCGTTCGATACGGGAAAGTGCACCCGGTGCGGCCTGTGCGAGAAAAGCTGCAAAGCCTCGTGCATCGACTCGCAAAACCTCACGATCGACCAAAGCCGCTGTGTGGCGTGCTTCGACTGCATGGACAAATGCAACTTCGGGGCGATCAGGTACACCTCCGTCCGCCGGAAAGCGGACGTTCCCCAGGACGGGACGGCAGGCATGTCGCGCCGCGGTTTCCTGGCGGTGGCGGGTGCGATGGCGGCGGCGGGAACCGTCCGGGCGCAACAACTGCAAGTGGAGGGCGGACTGGCCGAGATCGAAGATAAGATGGTGCCAGACCGCCATTCGCCGGTCGTGCCCCCGGGCGCGGAGGGTGCGGCGCACCTGAAAAAGCATTGCACGGCGTGCCAGCTGTGCGTGTCGTCCTGTCCGAACCGCATCCTGCGCCCGTCGGACCGGCTGGCGACTTTCATGCAGCCCGAAATGAGCTTCGAACGGGGTTATTGCCGTCCCGAGTGCACCGAATGCTCGCAGGTGTGTCCCTCGGGGGCCATCCGCAGGATCAGCGCAGCCGACAAAACGGCCGTTTCGATCGGCAATGCGGTGTGGATCGGAGGGAACTGCGTGGTTACCACCGACCAGCTTCCCTGCACGGCCTGCGAGCGCCACTGCCCCACCCGCGCCATCACCCTCGTGGCCGCTCCGGGAAACCCCCTGCTCCGTACGCCGGTGGTCGACAGGCAGCTTTGCATCGGCTGCGGGGCGTGCGAATACTACTGCCCCGCCCGGCCGTTCAGCGCCATCTATGTCGAAGGCCACGTAAGGCATCACTCCGTCTAAAACAAGCCGACCATGAAAAAAGACAACATAAGCCGCAGGGATTTCCTGAAAATGGCCGGAGCCGGGACGGTGGCCGTCACCGCCGCGCTCGCCGGATGCAAACCCCGCAACAAGGTGGCGTCCGAGGGCGGCGCACCGGGCGAAGTCCCGACGGACAAGATGACCTGCCGCACCAATCCCCATACGGGCGACGTGGTGTCGCTGCTGGGCTACGGGTGTATGCGCTGGCCGCTGCGCAAGAACGAAGCCGGCGGGGATGAAGTGGACCAAGACG
>JAVBNK010000022.1:0-4705 GCA_031551595.1 Rikenellaceae bacterium
ATCCTCACGGTGATCGACTTCACCAAACCTTCGACCGAGGAGCGCCTTGTGGTGCTCGACGTGCCGCGCCGCCGGGTGCTGTACCGTTCCCATGTCGCCCACGGGCGCGGGAGCGGAGAGAATTACGCCACGTCGTTCTCGAACGTCAACGGGTCGCACAAAAGTTCCCTGGGGTTCTACCTCACCGCCAGCACCTACCAGGGCGGCAACGGCTATTCGCTGCAACTGGACGGGCTGGAGAAAGGGATCAACGACAACGCCCGCGCGCGCGCCATCGTGATCCACGGCGCGGACTACTGCGATCCTTCGCGGGTGGCGCCCGGAGGCCGCCTGGGCCGCAGCTGGGGATGCCCGGCATTGCCGCGTGCGCTCAACCGCGCCATCATCGACACGATCAAGGGCGGCAGCCTGCTGTTCATCTATGCCTGCGATCCGCAGTACATGGCCCACAGCCCCATCCTGCGTGCCGATTCTGCGCGCATGAATTCCTGATATTCAGTAGTCTGTCCGGCACTGATGCTGCCGGGTTCAGCCGATCACCCCCGACCCGACGAGTTCTTCGCCGTCATACCATGCGGCGAACTGGCCCGGGGTGATGCCGCGCTGGGGCGCATCGAAGAGCAGGTAAGCGCCTCCGGAGGCCATGTGCATCGTGGCGCCCTGCAAAGGCTGGCGGTAGCGGATGCGGCACAGGTAGCGTTGCCCTGTACCGGGTTGCACGGCCAGGTCGGGGCGCACCCAATGCACCTCGGCCGGGGGAATACACAACGCACGGCGGTAAAGGCCCGGATGGTCCTGCCCCTGGCCGACGTAGACGGTGTTGGTCGCGGTATCGGTGGCGATCACGAACAACGGCTCGGCCTTGCCGCCCACGCCGAGGCCTTTGCGTTGGCCGATGGTGTAGAAATGGGCGCCGTTGTGCCGTCCCGCAACCCGTCCGTCGGCGGGAGCATAGACCCACGGTGCGCTCAACTCCTCCAACGACTCCCCGCCTGCGGCATAGCCCGCCCAATCACGCGGTATTTCGACGATATCGCCCTCTTTTACCGCTAATTTTTGTTGCAGGAACACCGGCAGATCCACCTTCCCTACGAAGCAAATGCCTTGTGAATCCTTGCGTTGCGCCGTGGCCAGACCCTGCTCGGCGGCGATGCGGCGCACTTCGGGCTTTTCGAAGTGGCCGATGGGAAACAGCGCCCGCGAGAGTTGCTCCTGCGAGAGCTGGCAGAGGAAATAGCTTTGGTCTTTATTCCCGTCCGCACCCGCCAGCAGACGGTAGCGCACGACCCCGTCCACAAGGACCTCCTCGCGGCGGCAGTAATGCCCCGTGGCGACGTATTCCGCCCCGAGGTCTTGCGCAGCCTTCATGAACAGGTCGAATTTCACCTCGCGGTTGCACAGCACGTCGGGATTGGGCGTGCGTCCGCGCTCGTATTCGCGGAACATGTAGTCCACCACGCGTTCGCGGTAGCCTTCGCTCAGGTCGACCACGTGGAACGGCAGGTCGAGCCGCCGGGCGACCAGCTCGGCGAACATGCGGTCGTCGTACCACGGGCAGTCGCCCGACAGCGTACCCACCGTGTCGTGCCAGTTGACCATGAACAGCGCGACCACCTCGTGCCCCTGCTCTTTGAGCAGCCACGCGGCCACGCTGGAGTCCACTCCGCCCGACATGCCTATCACTACCTTTGCCATTGCAGACCGTTTAATCTCTATGGGTTAAGTTCCCCGCCGCTTACGGCGTTTTGCATTTACATCCCGCGGCTGCGGGGGCGCGCCGGAGGCGCAGGCCGCGGAATGTGGCAATTGCCTGCGGCAACTGCGCCCTTGAATACCCTGCAGCAAGCTGCGGGGTTATTGGTTTTTATTGGCTCGACTGCCGGTTAAAACCCCGCAATGCCAATTGCAGCTATGGATTTTATCCCGGGCATGGCCTCCCCTGTCGTATTTTCCGTCGCCGCCCTCCGCTCCCTTTCAGGGCGGCGTTGTGGGTTGCCCCGCAGCCCGGGAAGGAAAATTTATTTCCCGGATTATACCCATGTGCTTTAGTGCACGATGGTTTGTCCGGCGGCCGGGCTTTGCCGGCGGAAAGCCGCTGCCGTTTATCTTTCGATCCAGTATTTAACCACCGACAGCACCTCGCGGAAGTAGGCCGACGGCCACAGGTACCACGCCGTGCGCGCTCCGGCGAACCGTGCGTCGAGCCCTTCGCGCCGGGCGAGCGCCGCCGAACGCATCACATGGTAGCGGCTCGTCACACAGGCCACCGAGTACGGGCGCCCTGCGGCCAGGCTGTCGAATATGTGCCTGGAGAACCGCATGTTCTGCCGCGTATCGCGTGCATGTTCTTCTGTGATGATCCGCGCGGGGTCGATGCCCCGCCCCGCCAGGTATTTTTTCATGGCCGCCGCTTCGCTGACCGTTTCGCGCCTGCCGCGGCCTCCGCTGACCACCACGGTCGCCTGCGGATTCTGCGCCATGTATTCCATACAACGGTCGAGGCGTGCGCGCAGGGTAGGGAGCACCTCCTCGCCCCGGATGCCGCACCCGAGCACCAGGATATAATCCTCCGTGCCGGCCGCCGAATCCTGTCCGCCGCGCACGGCGATCACTGTGATCATCGCCGCAAAGAACACTCCCACAGCCAATGTCCCCGCAGCGACCGTACGCTGGGCCCATCGCGGGAAGCGGCGGTAGAACCACCCCAGCGCCACGAATGCCGCCCCTGCCGTGAGCGCCAGCGCATTTCCCGCCGTACATCCGTAGGCCAGCGTGAGCACGACGGCGCACAGGATGCAAAACACCCCCAGCGCGACCGATATTTTGCAGAGCAGTTTCATTCGTTCGTTAAAGGCTTTTGGCCCCCGTCATTAACCTTTCAAGTCCGGGGCTGCGGGGAGCGACGATAGAATCGCCGGGCCGCGGACTTCGCATTTCACAAGGGGAAAATGCGGCGGTATTTCATTCCGTGCAATCGCCCGGGAGTTTCATCCGTTGATATCCAGCAGTCCTTCGGGTAATGCAAACCATATCTCGCGGCGGCGTTCGTCCACTTTTTCGATCAGTTCTTCCGCGGCAGGCACGAGGTATTCGCGTTTCCCGGCCATGATCCGGAACAGCGGGTTGGGGCCTTCGTCAAAAAGGTCCTCCACGATTCCCTGTACGCCGCCGCCCAGATGGGCCGTGAAGCCGATCAATGCGTCATCGCCCTCTTCTTCCTCCGCTTCCCCGGCAATGAATATTTCGCGTCCGACGAGCATGGCGGCGCGGCGCGGGGTGTCGATGTCGGCGAAGCGCACCACGGCCGACGTGCGTCCCCGGCGCGAGAATTCCTCCAGGTAGAGCGGCACGTCGAGCGAGTCGATCACCGTCCATACCGGTTCATCCCTGCCGGGTTGGGCCGGGAACGCCTCATAGAGGTTCACGACCAGCCCCCCGTCCTGTCCGAAAGGTTTCGATATGCGTCCTGCGAGTTCTTTTTTCATGGTGCAAGTGCCGTCCGGCACCCGGATAAATTGGGGTTACAACGCCAAATACTGTAAACGCCGGGCGGCATCAAACTTACGTAAATGCCCGGGGCGCGTCCCGGAGCGTGTCCACACGCCCCGGATTATTTAAAATAGCGTGAGTTCGATGAATTCATCGAACGACAAGCGAAACTTGCCAAGCCCTCCCCTTACCAGGGAAGGGGAGGGGTGGGGTTGTCGGCACATCGGCGGCTTGTACAAGCCACTAACAAATGTCCGACGAATTCAATCCAATTCACCGGATCATATATATTTCTGTGGCTCATAGTGTTTTAATTCGTCGAACTCACGTTTAAATAGCGGAAGACGGGGGAACGCCCCGCTTGCCCGGGCTTTTCCAAACGCCTCCTGCATTTTGCAAATGTATGGAAAAACCCTGTCGGCCGCAAAGGCAGACAGGGTTTTCTTCTTGGCCTTGCGCTGAAGATGCGGCAGGCATCGCCTCGGCAGGGTTGAACTTTTGCATCGGGGCTACGGAAATTCCGATCTGCCCCGGCGCAGGTTATTCCGTGGCGGGAGCCTCTTCGGCCGCCGGCTCGACGAGCTCGGGTTCGGCCGTGGTTTCGGCGCCGCCTTCGACGGCAGCGTGCTGCTCGTCGGCGAGGGTTTCCTCTTCGATCACTTCCTGCTCGGTAGCCACGGCAACGGCTTTCTTAGCGGCGATGGCTTTCGCTTTTTCCTCTTTCACTTTGGCTTCGTCGGCGAGGCGCGCTTTGGCGTCTGCGCGTTTGTCATCGCGGATCTTGCCGGTTTTGGCGCTGATTTGGTCCGCTTTCTCCTGGAGCCATTTTTCGAATCTGGCATCGGCCTGCTCCTGGGTGAAGGCGCCTTTGGCTACCCCGCCCAGCAGGTGTTTCTTATATAAAACCCCCTTGTAGGACAGGATCGCCCTGCACGTATCGGTGGGTTGTGCGCCTTTTTGCAACCAATCCAGAGCCCGGTCGAACTCCATGTTGATCGTAGCAGGATTAGTGTTCGGATTGTAAGTACCAATCTTCTCGATAAATTTACCGTCACGCGGCGCCCTGCTGTCTGCAACTACCACATGATAGAAGGCGTGGTCCTTCTTGCCGTTGCGTGCCAATCTGATTTTTACAGGCATTTCTTTTAATTTGTTAGGTTTAACCTCCGGCCGGAACTTTCCGGACGAAGAGGGTGCAAAGATAGGTTTTTTTCGA
>JAVBNK010000005.1:0-6986 GCA_031551595.1 Rikenellaceae bacterium
GCAGGCGACTTTTACGCCGCCGGCTTCCTGGCGGGGCTGTCGCAGGGCCTCACGTTGCGCCAGTGCGGCACCATGGGCGCCATCGCCGCCGGAAAGGTCATCGAAGTGGTCGGCACCACCTTCGGCGACGACACATGGCACGAGATCCACCGCCTGGTCGAAAATGTGAAGGCGGAAAGTTACCTGTTCTGATTGATTTCACCCGCTGCGCATGTGGGAAATATCATGCCATTCCAATGATTTCCGGCCCTGTTTCGCAAGGCCGGAACACATCACGATAAACCGCTGAACGGCGCCCGGCCGCACCCTTCCGGGGTGCGGCTTCGTTTTGGGGCGTAGTTCACGAGGGTTTCTTAAACGAAACCCTCGTGAACGACCTGCCGGATCATCCGGAATGCAGGTCGCAAATCCTCCTGCGGCAGGAGCCGTGAAGGGCGGCATCATTTGTTCTTAAAATGTGGATAAGTAATCGGGCATGAGGGAAATCCGGGCGTTTATTTTGCTTTCCTTTGTATGGTCAAAAAATACTCCTCGAAATGTCCGTCTGTACGATAGTGCTTGAAAATATGGAATTTAAGGCTTATCACGGTTGTTACGACCTGGAAAAAGTGGTGGGCAACCGGTTCCAGGTGTCGATGCGCGTCCGGGCCGAGATCGGCGACGCCGCCCGGACGGACGAGATCGCGCAGACGGTCAGCTACCTGACCCTGTACGAGGTGGTGGCCGCCCAGATGGCCCGCACCTCGAACCTGCTGGAAAACGTGGCGCAACGCATCGTCGACGCCGTGCGCACGGGGTTTCCGGCGGTCACGGGAGTGGAGGTGACCGTGTCGAAACTCGCCCCCCCGCTGGGCGGCAAGATCGAACGGGTGAGCGTGACGATGGAAGGATAATTTGGAAATTATAAAATAGAACCGCAATTATGTCCGACACTATTGAGCAACTGAAGGAATACAGCTACGCCGAGGCTGTCGAAAAATCGCGCGGGTATTTCAAAGGCGACGAACTCGCCGCCACGGTATGGGTCAGCAAATACGCCCTGAAGGACTCCTTCGGGCGTATCTATGAGAATTCGCCCGAGCAGATGCACAGCCGCATCGCCTCGGAGATCGTGCGCATCGAGCAGAAGTACCCCGACCCCATGTCGATGGAAGAGGTATTGGACCTGCTGCGCGACTTCAAATACATGATCCCGCAGGGCGGACCGATGACCGGTATCGGCAACAACCTGCAGGTGGCTTCGCTGTCGAACTGCTTCGTGATCGGCCACCGCAAGCCCGCCGACTCCTACGGCGGCATCATCCGCATCGACGAGGAGCAGGTGCAGCTCATGAAACGGCGCGGAGGCGTGGGCCACGACCTGTCGCACCTGCGTCCCACGGGCACCCCGGTGCTCAACAGCGCCCTCACTTCGACCGGCATCGTGCCCTTCATGGAGCGCTACTCGAACTCCACGCGCGAGGTGGCCCAGGACGGCCGCAGGGGTGCGCTGATGCTCTCCCTTTCGATCAAACACCCCGACGCCGAGAATTTCATCGACGCCAAGGTGGAGGCGGGCAAGGTGACGGGCGCCAACGTGTCGATCAAGATCGACGACGAATTCATGCGCGCGGCCATCGCCGGTGAGAAATACCACCAGCAGTTCCCGGTCAAGGGCGACAAACCGATGGTGGAGAGCACGATCGACGCCCGCGCGCTGTGGGACAAGATCATCCACAACGCATGGAAGTCGGCCGAGCCGGGCGTGCTGTTCTGGGACACGATCATCCGCGAATCGGTGCCCGACTGCTATGCCGACGAGGGCTTCGTCACCGTGTCGACCAACCCCTGCGGCGAAATACCCCTGTGCCCCTATGACTCGTGCCGGCTGCTGGCGATCAACCTGTACAGCTACGTGGACGAGCCGTTCACGCCCCGGGCGAGGTTCAATATGGAAAAATTCCGCGCCCACGTGGCCAAGGCGATGCGCATGATGGACGACATCATCGACCTGGAACTGGAAAAGGTGGAGCAGATCATCGACAAGATCGCCGCCGACCCCGAGGAGCAGGACATCCGCCGCGTAGAACTCTCTCTGTGGGAAAAAATCCGCGAAAAGGCCAAACAGGGCCGACGCACCGGCCTGGGTATCACCGCCGAAGGCGATATGCTGGCGGCTATCGGGCTGCGCTACGGTTCGGACGAGGCGATCGATTTCGCCGTCGAAATCCAGAAGACGCTCTGCCTGGAGGCCTACCGCGCTTCGGTCGGCATGGCCCGCGAACGCGGCGCATTCCCGATCTACGACCCCCGCAGGGAGGAAAACAACCCGATGATCCGGCGCATCCGCGAGGCCGACCCCGCCCTCTACGAAGAGATGGTGAAGTTCGGCCGCCGCAACATCGCCATGCTCACCATCGCCCCCACGGGCACCACCTCGCTCATGTCGCAGACCACGTCGGGCATCGAGCCGGTATTCCGCCCGGTCTACACCCGCCGCCGCAAGGTCAACCCCAACGACAAGGACGTGACGGTGACCTATGTGGATGAAGTGGGCGACTCGTGGGAGGAATACAACGTCTACCACCACAAGTTCATCACCTGGGCCCAGGCCAACGGCCACACCGAAGAGGCCCTGCGGCGCATGTCGCACGAGGAGGTCGACGCGCTGGTAGCCGGGTCGCCCTATTACAGGGCCACGGCCAACGACATCGACTGGGTGGCCAAGGTGCGGATGCAGGGTGCGATCCAGAAATGGGTCGACCACTCGATCTCGGTGACGGTCAACCTGCCGAACGAAGTGACCGAGGAACTGGTGTCGCAGGTCTACCGCACGGCGTGGGAATGCGGCTGCAAGGGCGTGACCGTCTACCGCGACGGCTCGCGCGGCGGGGTGCTGATCGACAAGAAGAAAGATGCGAAACCCGACGACGACGGCCACGGCGAATACCGTCCGCCCCTGAAACGCCCCATCGAGCTGGAGGCCGACATCGTGCGCTTCAAGAACGGCGATGAGGACTGGATCTCGTTCGTGGGCATCTACAACGGCCGCCCGTACGAAATCTTCACCGGTAAAATGGAAGAGGACGCGCTGTTCATCCCCCGCAAGGTCGAGAAAGGAGTGATCCTCAAGGTGATCGATGCCGACCGAAACAAGCGTTACGACTTCCAGTATACGGATAAATACGGCTACACGAATACGATAGGCGGCATTTCGCGCCTGTTCGACGAGGAGTTCTGGAATTACGCCAAACTGATCTCGGGCGTACTGCGCAACGGGATGCCGATCCTGGACGTGGTGACGCTCATCGAGTCGCTGCAACTGGACAGCGCCTCGATCAACAACTGGAAGAACGGCGTGGCACGCGCCCTGAAACAATACATTCCCGACGGCACCAAAACCAAGGAAACGTGCGGCAATTGCGGCGCCGAAGGGTGTGTGATCTACGAAAGCGGTTGCAAGATCTGCCTCAACTGCGGCGACTCGAAGTGCGGCGGATAGCTGTTGCACTGCCGTTGGTCGAAAGGGCGGGTGCCGGTGGGCGCCTGCCCTTTGCATTTGCGGCAGACAATGGCATGGGTTACCCGCATGGCTGACAAGAACCGGATCAGCAAGAAAAACAGTTTCGATGTCTTCTGCCACTTTTTCACCTTCCTCCGGTCGGTGGCCCGGTCGCTGCCGGAGCAGCGATTTCGGTTTTCTGAGGGCGACATCGTTTGGGTATGAGCCAAAGAGGATGCGAAAGGCCCGTCGGACTGCAGGGAGAAAACCTGCGCTTTGAATAGCGGGGGGGGCTGGATCGACGACACAAGCCGAGGGCCATCAAACGTGTTTGAATGGCCGGGGTACGAGGGGGAAAGCCGGAAGGCAATTCACCCGGACGATGCCGGGTCACGAACCGGGATCGCCACGAGTTGCCCGACCGGAAGGGAGGAAACCTGCGGCAACGCCGCAAAACGGAGGACGGGTTCATCGAAGGTAAAGACCTGCATGTGAAATATGAACCGGCTCATTCTGCCAGCCTGCGTTTCGGAGTAACCGATGATTTCCCGGGATCTATAGCCCGGAAACCATAAAAAATCGTATCTTTGGGAATCGTTTACTTTTCCGGATGCAGAATACCGAAACCAAAAACCCGTTCCGCAAGCTAAGGCCCTCGAACGCCATCTACCCGATCCTGATCGGGTTGGGCGTGGTGGCGTGGCTCATGTGGAAGGATTTCAATCCGGAGGTGTTCAATGACGTGCGGTTCGACTGGCGCAGCATATTCTGGCTGGTGATGGCCGTGCTGTTCATGGTGGGGCGCGACCTGGGCTACATGATCCGCATCCGGTCGCTAAGCGACAACCAACTCACCTGGCGGTCGGCTTTCCGCGTGATCATGCTCTGGGAATTCACCTCGGCCGTCACCCCCTCAGCCGTCGGAGGCACCAGCGTCGCCGTGATCTACGTCCACAAAGAGGGCATCGGCGTGGGACGGAGCTCGTCCATCGTCATGCTCACCTCGTTCCTCGACGAGATCTACTTCATCGTCATGTTCCCCCTGCTGGTATTGCTGGCCGGACCGGCCAACCTCTTCCACATCGCCGCCAACGGCAATGTGCTCACCACATCGCTCGTCACCTTCGCCCTAATAGGCTATACGGTCAAACTCATCTGGGTCATCGCACTGTCCTATGGTCTTTTTGTCAACCCGCGCGGCCTGAAATGGCTCATCATGAAGATATTCCGCCTGCGGCCGCTCCGCCGGTGGTACTACGGCGCCGCACAGGCCGGCACCGATATCGTGGTTTCGTCGCGGGAGATGCGCCGGCGCGACTGGCGCTTCTGGTGGCGTGCAGGGGCATCCACCTTCCTGTCGTGGAGTTCGCGCTACATGGTCGCCAACGCGCTCATCATGGCGTTCTTCGCCGTGAGCGACCACTTCCTGCTCTTCGCACGCCAACTCGTGATGTGGATTATGATGCTCGTCATGCCTACTCCCGGAGGCAGCGGTTTCGCCGAATACATTTTCTCTAACTTTTGCAGCGACCTGATCACCGTGCCCACCGAACTGCAGGCCGGGGCCGCCATGCTCATCGCCGTACTGTGGCGCGGGGTGACCTATTATCCTTACCTGGCGATCGGGGCCGTGATCTTCCCGCGCTGGCTCAAACGCAATTTCCTGAGTACGAAAAAAACGGCATGATCCGCCGCCGGACGGCTCCGCCATAAAAAAATTCCGGGAAGTCCTCCCGGAATTTTCATATACAGGCCAGGCGGCACGAACGCCTAATCGTCCGCTCCTTCGATCGGAGGACCCTGGAACTCTTTCTTGGGCACCGAGAAACTGAACGTCGAACCTTCGCCTTCGACCGAGGTGAACCAGAAACGGCCGTTGTTTTTGATCGTAAAGTCCTGGCAGAGCAACAGCCCCAGACCGCTCCCGTCCTCGTTATTGGTACCGAAACGGCTGAAATGGGTCGCCATGTTGAGCAGTTTATCCTGGTCTTCTTTCGAGATGCCGCAGCCGTGGTCCACCACGCTGAGGACGAATTCCTTCTCATTTTCGGTGATGCGCACGACGATCTCGCTGTTGGGCTGGCTGAACTTGACGGCATTGCTCAACAGGTTGCGCAGCACGGTTTTGATCATGTCGATATCGGCATAGACCATGGCCGTTTCAGAACTTTCGAGGCGGATATCGATCTCCTTCATCCTGGCCATCATCGAGAAGATCTCGATCACGCCCTCGGCCACTTCCTTCAGGTCGGTGTCCTGATAGACCACATTGAGGCGCCCGATCTGGCTTTTGGTCCACTTGAGAAGGTTGTCCAGCAGCGAGAACACCTCCTCGGTGGTTTGGTTGGCCATACGGAGCATACTGTACATATCGTCTTCTATCGTTTCAGACGACAATTTGAGGATCAGCATATTGAGCACCATCTTGATCGAACCCATCGGCCCGCGCAAGTCATGGGCGATGACCGAATAGAGCTTATCGCGGCCCATGATCGTGCGGCGGAGTTCTTCGGTTTTTTCCTCGATAATGCGTTTGGCGGCGACCATCGAAAGCTGGTGGGTGACGCGGATGATGAGTTCCTCCTTATTGAACGGCTTGGAAATAAAATCGTTACCGCCTTTCTGGAAGCCCTTCACGATATCGGTCACGCCGTTCAGGGCCGTCAGGAAGATGATGGGAATCTCATTGTATACCGGATTGGCCTTCAGGTGGCTCGCCACCTCGAATCCGTCCATGTCGGGCATCATGACATCGAGCAGAATGAGGCTCGGGTTTTCCTTGGCGACCACGTCGAGGGCTTCCCTGCCGCTCATGGCCGTGACTACATTAAAGCCCTCTTTCGTAAGCAAGACTTTAAGCAGCAGTACGTTAGATACAATGTCGTCGACAATGAGGATCTTGTAATCCGAATTGACTATATTCATGGTTCTCGTGTTTTCTGTGGTGATCCGACCGCCTTAGAAGGTGATATTCAGCCGTAAAGTTAAGGTTTTTTTCCTTTCTGCAAAAAAAATATCACCTTTTAGAGCATTAATATTCCCGGATGTGTTATTTTTATTTTTTACAGGTACATTTGGCCGAGAACTCACGATTTTGGTATGTAATATGTGGTGAAGCTGTGAAACTGTAAAAACATGCCGCGTATTTTCCCGCTTCTCCTCCTTGTGTTCCTCCTCCCGCGGCCGGCCGTAGCAGCACCGGAAGGCCATTACGGAAACGATACCGTCCCTGCGACGGCCCCTGTCGATTCGGCGGCACACCGGTCGTTCGTAAAACGCATACTGGCCTATTTCGAGCAGGCGAACATCGACAAAACGCTCACCAAAAAATTCGATTTCAACATCATAGGCGGTCCGAACTATTCCACGAACACGGGTTTCGGCATCGGACTGGTCGCCGCGGGACTCTACCGCCTCGATCGCGAGAACCTGGACATGCCCCCGTCGAACACTTCGCTCTACAGCGACATCTCGACCACCGGCTTTTTCATGATCGGCATCCGCG
>JAVBNK010000186.1:0-26234 GCA_031551595.1 Rikenellaceae bacterium
GCCGACCAGAATTTGCTTAAGGTCAAATAAAGGGATTTATCTTTTTTATAAAAGTGCGCCCGGAACTTTTGTTCCGGGCGTACTTCGTTTTATTGGGAGATAGATCGTTGGCGTAGGTAAATGTTGGATTTTTTCAGACAATCTTCAGATAGACTTTTCTGAGCACTTTTTCGCCTGAGGGCGCCTTACTTTTTGTGATGAGACAAAAAGTAAGCAAAAAACTCACGGGCCAAGGGAAAATATTGCGGAAATGGGGTATTCAAAAGCTAAAACGCGAAACTCCTCCTTATAGCCGCCCGTAAAGGGCGTCTGGCGTTCGTCAGGCAGGTCGCGTTTTACGCCTTCCCTGCCGGCCGTCCGGGCGACGATTTTCCAAAGGCCTATCGACATGCCCGAAAGAAACAGAATATATTTTTCATCCCGATCCTGCAAAATCCCTGGCAAGTGCAGCAACCCGCAAACGGACATATCCTGGTGATACGGCTCTCGGCCATGGGCGACGTGGCGATGACCGTGCCCGTGGTCGCGCAGTTGCGCCGCGACAATCCCGCGTTGCGCATCACCGTGATGACACGCCCAAAATTCGTCCCTTTCTTCCGCGACATCCCGCAGGTGGAATTCCTGCTGCCCGACCTCGAAGGACGGCATAAAGGATTCGCCGGCATGGTCCGCCTGGGGCGTGAAGCGCACGCGGCAGGCGTCACGACGGTCGCCGACCTGCACGACGTGCTGCGCAGCAAGATCGTCCGCACGGTGCTGCGGCTCTCGGGCGCGCGCGTGGCCGCGCTCGACAAGGGACGTGCCGACAAACGCGCCCTGGCCCGTAAATTCCGCAAGGTCCGCGCCCAACTCACCCCCACCGTCGAGCGTTACCGCAAGGTATTGCTGCGCCTGGGGCTGACGGTCGGCCGGCCTGTGCCCGTGCCGCACGCCCCGCGTCCGCTGCCTGCCGCCGTGGAAGCCCTCACGGGCCCGAAAGAAGGCGTGTGGATCGGCGTGGCGCCGTTCTCGCTCCATAAGGGCAAAGTCTATCCCACCGTCCTGGCCGACCAACTGATCGGGCTGCTGGCAGGCCGTTACAGCCGTGTGCTGATCTTCGGCGGCGGCAAGCACGAAGGCGAATTCGCAGACTGTATGGAGCAACGCCATCCGGGCGTGGTTTCGATGATCGGCCGCGTGGGCTTGGCCGGGGAGATGGATTTGATTTCGAACCTGGATTGCCTGGTTTCGATGGACTCGGGTTCGATGCACATCGCCTCGAACGTCGGTACGCCGGTAGTGTCGGTCTGGGGTGCGACACACCCCCGGGCGGGCTTCTACGGCTTCGGCCAACGGCCCGAAGACGCCGTGCAACTCGACCTGCCGTGCCGCCCCTGCTCGGTCTACGGCAACCGCCCCTGCATCTATAAGGACTACCGCTGCATGGAACACATCCCGCCGGAGATGATCGCCGACCGGGTGGCCGGGGTCGTCGCGCGGGGCTGAAAACGGAAAAGGGCCGGAACCTCAGAGGTTCCGGCCCTTTTTATTCCCTCCTGCCGTTACCGGGGGATCGATCCGGACATAACGGCGAATGAGGGAGGGCCCGGCGGCGTCAGGCACGGCGTAATGCCAATCCGCCCCGCCTTACTGTCCGGGGTAGCGGAATACTCCGAAGAGGGGTTCGGTCTGGCCTGCGGCGTAATCCCACAAGGTGGCGTAATCGGATATGCGTTCGCCCATGGCCGCCAACTGGCGCAGGTAGGCCGCGACGGATTTGTTTTCGGTGATGAACACGTCGCCCATGCGGTCGATCACGGGACTGTGGCGGCGTCCGTGGTCGTGCTCGAAGCGCAGGATGCGGCGTCCGTCGGGGGTAACGCCCACGGTCTGGAAGGTCATGCTTTTACCTATGCCCGGAAGGTTGAGCACGTTGCGGTCGGTGGAGATGAAGGGCAGGCGGTGGCGGCGCATGAACGCGGGCAAACGCTGCCGCAGCGTCGCAGGCTGCTCCAGGAGGCGCATCAGTTCCTCTTCGGCCGCCGGGCTCATCAGCCCGAAAGGTTTTTCTTCGGCCGCTTCCTGCAGCGAGCGGCCGTTGGGGGCGAAAAGCGCGTAATTTTCCGAGAATCCCTTGACGGTGAAGGTGTAATAAGGGACGATGCCTTCGTGTGCGAGGGTATGGCGCAGGGCTGCGGAGTGCCCTCGCCGCGAGGCGGCCGCAGTGAATACCAGCTGGTTGGTCACCAGCCACCCGGCCGAGAGCAATGCGCCGACAGCCCGTTGCGCTTCGGGGGTCATCTCCAGGGGCGACTCGAAGTGGGTCTGGATGACCAGCTGCGTGATGCCCGCCTGCCGGGCACGGCGGCCGAAATCGGCCAGGATCGATATGAGCTCGTCATCGATGCGCATGGGCAGGTAGGCCGGGATGCGCGAACCGAGGCGTATGCGGTCGAGGGTGGCGGGACGCGGTTGTCCTGCGGGAGTGGCGTCGGCGGCGCGGCGCTTGAGCACGGCCATGCGCAGCACCGCATCGAGGATATTGCGCAGGGTGCTGTTCTGGCTCATCAGGGCGTCGCCGCCCGTGATCAGGATATCGCGGATGTCGGGCTGGGCGGCGAACCAGCGCATCAGGCGGCGCAACTTGGCGTCCCAATGTTCGTTGGGTTTCAGGCTGTTGAAATCGAAGCCGAGGTGTTTGCGCTGGAAATCGTACATGCGCTGGCAGGGGGCGCACAACCCCCCGCAGGCGCGACCCATCGAATCGGGGATCATGATGGCCACTTCGGGATAGCGGCGGTGGACGTTGCCGCCCGCCGGCAGCATCCATCCGGCGGCATTGGGCGTGCCGGGAGCCACCTCGTCCTCGCGTTCCCACGCCCGGATGGCCCCGTAGGCATTCACCAACTCGTCCGAGTAGAGCACATAGCTGCGGATGGTGCGGTCATCGAACGCGCCGTCCGTATCGAGCAGCGAAGCGTAGTAAGGGGTCACAAAAAAGGGCATCCCCTTGCGCCGCGCATGGACCAGGCGCTCCATCACCTCCGGCGCGAGCGAATGATCCAGGTAGCGGTTCAGCTCGCGCGGCGAACGGATGGCCATCGCCAAGTGGAAACGGAAATCGCCCCACCACGCTTCCACTAACGCCCGTTTTTCGCCGTCCGACGCCCCCTCCGGGAATACGAAACGTTTATGCGGTGCGGCCGTGCGCTGTTCGATGCGTTCGGCGAGCAATCCGACGATGCGTTCGCGGTTGCGTCGGCGTGCATGCTGCACCTCCTCGTCCGACCCCAGCGCCCAGCGCCGGGCGTAGAGCCTCAACCGGTCGCGGGCGGGCGGCTGCGGGCTGCGCCCGTCGAGCGCACGCAGCAGGTGGAGCATATCGAGCAGCAGGTCGCTGCCGGTTTCGGGATCGGGTTGGCCGATCATCACGCCGCGCAACAGGCCGAGCGTGCGGATGCACACCTGCCGGCCGGTCGAAAGGTCTTCGACGGTTTGTCCCTCGTATTGCGATAAGGTTTGGATGCGGTCGGCGGCCCGGCTTACGGCGCGGCGTTCGAGCGCGCCGGCCGATGCACGGCGGTCGGCGGCATACTCGGCCAGCCGTCGCCCGAACTCGCAGCCATCGCCCGATCCCGCGGCCAGTCCGGCCACCCCGGGAAACTCGCAACGCAATAAAACTGCGATCTGTTGCGGTCCCATGTTCAGTAATTCTTTCTTTCCCATCATCGCAATTTACCGGTTTTTTGCGCGACATCCAAATGAAAAAAGCTACGAAACTGATACCCAGCGGTATTTTTTTGCGCGGAGAATTTGATATCTTTGTGGGGAAATACAAGGTAAGCGATGAAGATAAAAGTGATCGACCGGTCGGCCCACGGGCTGCCGCGCTATGAAACCGAAGCTGCGGCGGGCCTCGACGTGAGGGCGAATATCGAAGAGCCGGTAGTTTTGCGTCCCCTCGGGCGGGCGATGGTGCCGACGGGGCTTTATGTGGAGATCCCTGCGGGTTACGAGATGCAGGTCCGTCCGCGCAGCGGCCTGGCAGCCAAACACGGCATCGGGGTGCTCAATTCGCCGGGCACGGTCGACGCCGACTACCGCGGCGAGATCAAGGTGATTTTAGTGAACCTCTCGGACACGGAATTTACGTTGCAGCCCGGAGAGCGCATCGCCCAGATGGTCGTGGCACGCCACGAACGCATCGAGTGGGAAGCGGTGGAGGTGCTCTCCGAAACGGCCCGCGGCGCCGGCGGCTTCGGCTCGACGGGCCGGGGATAAGGCAGTAACGGCATTCTATGCCGGTGCAACTACCCGCGGCCCGCGCCTGACGGCGCACTCCCGCAGCCGCGGACAATAACCATACCCGCGGCATCAAGAAACATAACATTAATAAGATGAAATTCAGCGATATCACGGGACATAAGGAGGTCAAGGAGCGGCTGGCGCGGGGTGCGGACGCAGGGCGGGTGAGCCATGCCCAGATCTTCACGGGCGAGCCCGGCTACGGCGGCCTGCCGCTGGCACTGGCCTATGCGCAGTATGTGAACTGCACCGGACGCCGCGACGGCGACTCGTGCGGCGTGTGCCCGTCGTGCGTCAAGACGGCCGCGCTGGCGCATCCCGACCTGCACTTCGTTTTCCCGACCAACTCCGCCTCCAAAAGCGGTTCGCAGAAACCTACCAGCGACGCTTTCCTGCCGCAGTGGCGCGAAACGGTCGCCTCGACGGGAGGCTATTTCGACGAGCAGGAGTGGTACGAGGCCATCGGGATCGAAAACCAGCAGGGGATCATCTCGCGCGGGGATGCCGACGAGTTGATGCGCAAACTGGCGTTCAAATCGTTCGAGGCACGCTATAAGGTGGCCATCATTTGGCTGCCTGAGAAAATGCGCGCCGAGGCGGCCAACGCGCTGCTCAAGATCCTGGAAGAACCCTGGGAAGGGACGCTGTTCCTGATGGTGTCCGCCGCGCCGCAAATGCTGCTGCCGACCATCCTTTCCCGGGTGCAGGAGACCGAGGTGCTGCGCATCGCCGCCGCAGACCTCGAAAAACACCTTATGGCGACCGGCGTGGACGCTGCCCGTGCGGCCGACGCCGTCAGGCTCTGCAACGGCGACCGGCTGGCCGCCCGGCGGATGCTGGCGGCCGACGACGGGGCCGCCTCGCAGGAGCATTTCGAACTGTTCAAGTAGTTGATGCGCCTGAGCTACAACGATCGCCACATGGAGTTGATCGAATGGGCCGAAACCGTGGCGGCGATGGGCCGCGAGGAGCAGAAACGGCTGCTCGCCTACTCGGCCCGCATGTTGCGCAACAGCTACATGCTCACGGCCGGGATGACCGACATCGCTTACCTGTGGGGGGCCGAGGAGGAATTCTGCTCGAAATTCGCCCCTTTCATCGCCAACCACAACATCGAACCGCTGGTCCGCGAACTGACGCTGGCCTCGGGGCAGGTGGCGCGCAACGGCAATCCGCGCATGATATTCACCCATTTCGCCCTGACGGTGAGCAAAATGATCGTGCACCGATGACCGAAGCGGTACTCATAGCGGGAGGCAACCTGGGCGACGTGGAGGAGGCGCTCGGGGAGGCATGTGAACTGCTGGAACAACGCGCAGGCCGGGTGGCGGCACGCTCGGGCATTTGCCGTTCGGCGGCATGGGGTTTCGACGCGCCGGATTTCCTGAACCAGGTATGGGTGCTGGAAACCACCCTTTCGCCCGAGGCATTGCTCAATGCCGCCGAGGAGGTGGAACGCACTTTGGGACGGACTGAAAAATCGCGTGGCGGGGCTTACCGTTCGCGCACGATGGATATAGACATAGTGTTTTATGGCGACCGGGTAATCGACACGCCGCGCCTGGCGGTGCCCCATCCTTTGATGGAACTGCGCAGGTTCGTGCTGGAGCCCCTGGCCGAGGTCATGCCCGGGCGCAGGCACCCCGTATCGGGCCTTACGGTCGCCGAAATGTTGGAGAAGGTATGAAAAAGATCATTGTCGCCATGCTGCTGAGTGCGGCCGTATCGGGATGCGAAAAGCCGTCGGTCGATTGCGATTATGTCGTCACGCCGCTCGTACAGGCCGAAGAGAACGGCGAGGTTGCGGCTGCGACCGACGTGGTGGCCTATGCGTTCTACGCCGATACCGCGCAGTGGGCCGTGGCGAACTATGCCGACGCCGAGAACGGCATCCTCACTTCGCGCACGGGCGGCGGCACGATGAATTACGCCCTTTCGGCCATCCAGGACGACCGGTCGGACCTTACGCTCGGCCGGATCACGCAGAAACCGGTGATCGTCGTGGTGTGCGACAAGGCCGGACGCATCTACGCCTGGCGACAGATCCCGATGGAACCCGGCATTCCGTCGATCGAAGTGAAAGTCTATTTCCGCCCCTGGAAAACCGTTTCGCCCTACACAGAAGGCGGATGGTATATGGTCAACGAATTCCTCCCCGAGCCTGAACCGGATCCCGAAGAATGATGCATTAATTTGAATAAGCGATCCCGCAACCGCTTTGGAGGCGGCTTTGGGCCGCGACTGCACGGAGGTTCGGCAGGCAGGCCGATGGACACGCCCCGGAATCCTACATGAACAGGGCGTAGACCGCGAAGGTGGCGAGCCAATGTTCGCCGGAGTAGTTCCCGTCGGCGATGGAAGGTATCGCGTCATCGAGGTGCCTGCGTGCCGCTGCCCGCAGGGCACGCTCTTCGGCGGCGTTCGTGGCGTGGCCGGCCAGCGAGAGGAAGCACCATGAGCGACTCAGGTTCAGGCCGTTGAGGTGGACCAGTTGCATATCCTCGTGGTCGCCCACCACGGCGGGCGTGAAGAGGTTCGCGGGCTTACCCTTCGCCAGGCCGGGCAGGAACCCGTCGAGCCACACGCGGTACTCCTTGCCGTGCAGCACTTTGGACATAAGTTCGGCTTCGATGAGCGCAGGCGAGAAGAAGTCCGCGCCGCCCGGTTCCCATGCCGCCGGGGCGTCCTTGTCCTTATAGAAATAATCCCAGCTGCGTTTGACGAGAATTTCCCTGAGCGGACGGTCGTTGAGCGTGGTGGCATAGTCGAGGGCCAGCGAAAGGCCGAACGCGGTGTTGGTATGCGTGCCCACCCGTGTGGGATAGTTCTGCCTGGGCAGGAAGTCGATGTATCGCCGGGAGATCAGTTCGGCCAGGGGCTTCAGGGCGGCATACCAGTCGCGGGCGTCGGGATCGTCCCAAGTATAAACCTCCTCGGCCAGCTTCAGCAGCCACGCCCAGCCGTAGGGGCGCTCGAAACTCTTGTCATTCTGGAAGTAAGCCACCTCGGCGGCGATGTGCGCGGGGGTGATGTTGCGCGAAACGGCCGCACGGATGGCCGGGGCTTCGGGCAGTCCGGGAAATTCGCGCAGCAGTTTGACCAGCATCCAATGGCCGTGCACCGACGAGTGCCAGTCGAAGCAACCGTAGAACGCCGGGTGGTAGGCGGAAGGCTGCATCAGGTCGGCGGCGTCTTTCTGGACGTGGCCGGTCTTGTTGGGAAACTCCTGTCCGACGCATTTGAGCGCCAGGCCTGCGAAATGGGATGCCCCGTCGATAGTCAGGCGGGGCGTGCCGTCGGAAAGGGTGGTGTAAAGTTGAGCGTGTGCGCCTGCGGCCAGCGCAAGGGCGATAATCAGTGAGGTGAACTTTTTAATCATCTGTCTGTTTTTTATCCGACCTCCAAAAAAGGCCGTCAGCCCGCGGCCATCCGGGGCGAAGGGCTGAACACAGGCGCATTCATCCTCCGCCGGCTGCGTGCCGAAGTTTTATTTTGAATACAGGTCCAGCAACTCGTGGGCGGCGGTGAACGAACTTATCTTGCCCTCAAGCACCCGCTGTTCGTAGCCGGCCATCACGGCCTCGATGCGCGGCGAACGGTAGAAATTCTCGCGCAAACGCTCGTCGATCGTCCCGTACATCCAGTATTTGTTCTGGTTGCGGCGGTTCGACTCGAAGAAGCCGTTGGCGCGGGTGAAGGCGATGAACTCCTCGATGCCGCCCCAGACTTCGTCCAGTCCCGCGCCCGACACCGACGAGCAGGTACAGACTTTCGGCCGGAAACCGGACTCCGCCAGCGGGAACAGGCTCAATGCGCTTGTGATCTGCGCTTTCGCCAGGTTGGCACCGTTGATGTTGTCGCCGTCGGCTTTGGTGATGGCGATCAGGTCGGCCATCTCCATAATGCCGCGCTTGATGCCCTGCAACTCGTCGCCCGCACCCGAGATCTGCAGCAGCATGAACATGTCGACCATCGAATGGACGGCCGTTTCGCTCTGCCCCACGCCCACCGTTTCGACGAAAATCACATCGTACCCGGCGGCCTCGCACAGCACGATGCTCTCGCGTGTCTTGCGTGCCACGCCGCCCAGCGAACCCGCCGAAGGCGAGGGGCGTATAAAGGCGTCGGGATTGACCGTCAGGGATTCCATGCGGGTTTTGTCGCCGAGGATCGAGCCCCCGCTACGTTGCGACGAGGGGTCGATGGCCAGCACGGCCAGGCGATGCCCGCGCGAGGTCACCATCCCCCCGACGGCCTCGATGAAGGTCGATTTACCGGCCCCGGGAACCCCCGTAATGCCGATGCGCACCGAACGGCCCGCATGGGGCAGGCAGCCTTCGATGATGGCCTGGGCCTGGGCGTAATGGTCCGGGTTGTGGCTTTCCACGAGGGTGATGGCCTGTGAAAGGATCGAAAAATCACGTGCGAGGATACCGCGGACATAATCCCCGGCGGAGAGTTGCGCACGGCGCACACGGCGGTAGTGGGGATTGACCGCCGGAGGCTGCCTGACCCCTTCGTTGACGGACAACGCGCTGTCGTACAGCTCCTTGTGATGGTCTTCGTAATGGTCTACACGGCTCATTTCAGGAGTTTGTCGAGTTTCTGCGGGGAGAGCGAGGCCGGGTTGCCGAACCATGCGATGCGTCCCCGGGCGTCTACGAGCACCCCGAAAGGCACATATTGTACGTCATACGCAGCGAAGGTGCGGCCGTTGTCGTCGGCCGCGGCCGAGAAGGGACGGGCCCCCTCGCCGATCGAGGCCCGCAATTGGGCGGGCGCCTGGCGCGAAATGAGCGTTACGTTCATGCGGCCTTCGTATTTCCCGGCCAGCGAGGCCAGCGCACGCAGACGGTCGGCCGCACCGGCGCCGTCGGGGTGGAAAAATTCGATGAAACGGGGCAGGTTGGCCTGTTTCGCAGGCCCTTCGACCCACTCTTTGACTTTGAGGTCAGGGGCTTTGTCACCGATGGCCAACTTCTGTGCCGACGCCGCGGACATCGCCGCGAGCAGTACGGCCATGATCAAAAACCTTTTCATTGCGTTCCCGGTTTTCATGGATGCCCGGGGACAAACCCCCGGACAGAGTTAACAAAAGCTAAAGAGCAATTCTCAAGCATGCCTGGAAGAATTGCCGAAACGCAAAGCGCTTCGCCGAAGGCAAAGATACGAAATAAGGGATAGGATCCACCTCCCTTTTTTTATCAAATATCGGCCCCCGGCGGCAAAGGCCCAAAAATACAATGCACAAATAGCTACTCATCAGCTACTTACATCATATCGACACGTTTTTTCCCCGACCCAGTACCGGCGACCGGATGCACCTATAAAACTAAGACCTGGCGCAAGTCAACGTGAATCAGGGGGTCGCCGTTATATTTTGGGCGCTACGGCGATCGAATAGCATTCGGCGTTTTTTGTATTGGCGGGCAGGGACAGCGCGACGCGGGTCGTCCCTATCCAGACCAGGGGAGTCCATCGGTTGTCCTTATAATAATTTCCCGCCGTATAGACCACGCCTGCGGCCACGGCGACGGAACGGCCGTAAGCCTCGTCACCGGCTTCGGCAGGCAGGGGAAGCTCTGTACAGAGATCTCCCGCCCAGACGCAGACAATCGGTTCCGAACCGCTGCGATAACCCCCTCCCGCTACGTAAACCACGCCGTCCGAAACAACGATGGACCGACAGTCCGGCTCCCAGTCGTTACCGGGAGCAGGTAAATCCCGGCGGGTATCCCCCTCCCAGACGCAGACGACTGACCCGGAACCGTTATCGTATGTCCCCGTAATATAGATGATGCCCTCCGCAATGGCGATCGAGGAGCACCAGCCATTCTCCCCGCCGGACCGGGCCAGGTTAGTACAGACCCCTTCTTTCCAGATACAGCCGACGTTCTGTAGACCGACGCCGTAATTTCCAACGGCGCAGATCTGCCCTTCGGAAACGGCGATCGATTCGCAGAAACTGTTTTCTGCAACGTCGGGCAGGGGCAGTTCGGCAAAGGTCGTTCCCGTCCAGGTGCAGGCCCGGAACCTTCCGGCCCTGATACAGTATCCCCCGGCATAGACGATTCCGCCGGAAACCACGACTGACTGACAGACGGCCCTGTAGCCGTCGGGCACAGGCAGGTCGGTACGCACGCCGTCGGTCCAAATGCAAGGGATATCCTTTCCCCCGTCATAATAACTTCCCCCGGCATAGAATTTCCCGCCGGAAACGGCGA
The DNA here is from genome assembly GCA_031551595.1 of Rikenellaceae bacterium. Classification (GTDB taxonomy): domain Bacteria; phylum Bacteroidota; class Bacteroidia; order Bacteroidales; family Rikenellaceae; genus JAVBOW01. The sequence goes on from JAVBNK010000186.1 coordinate 10,509, forward strand.
CCGAATAGCAGCAGGCATTCCTCACTCCCTCGGGCAGCGGCAGGTCGGTGCGCACGTTATCCTTCCAGACGCAGGCGATGAACTCAGACCCGACCTGGTAATACCCCCCGGCATAAACCACGTATCCGGGACCGGATCCCGGACCGTCCCCTTTCTGGCATCCGGAGAAATGCAGGGCGCATGCCAGCAGCGCCAGTGCGCGAAACCTGTATATTTTCTTCATGGGCAAAAAATTTATCGTTCAGGACTATCTACAAATATAGCGAAAAAAGTCTGCGGACAAACCAAAAAAACGCCCGGGTTCGTCCAATGTAAGGCAAATAAAGAGATCGCCCGGCCCAATGTGTCCTGAATCGTAAAAAAACGGGAAAATGTTTTAAATATTAAAAATATAACCCCTACCTTTGTAGGATATGTTGTATGACGGCATCCAGGACAGGAAAAACACTCGAAAAACCATAAAAATATAACAAAATGAAAGTTTCCCACATCGAACACCTCGGCATCGCCGTGGCCAACATCGAAGAAGCCATCCCCTATTGGGAGAAAGTCCTGGGCCTGAAGTGCTACAACATCGAGGAAGTGGCCGACCAAAAGGTCCGGACCGCCTTCTTCCAGGTGGGCCAGACCAAGATCGAGCTCCTGGAGCCCACCTCCGAGGAGAGCACCATCGCCAAGTTCATCGAGAAGAAAGGCCCCGGCGTACACCACGTCGCGTTTGCCGTGGATAACATCGAACAGGCCCTGGCCGATGCCGAAGCCGCAGGCGTCCAGCTGATCGACAAGACCCCGCGCATGGGCGCCGAAGGCCTCACGATCGCCTTCATGCACCCCAAATTCACCGGCGGCGTGCTGACCGAACTCTGTGAAGACAAAAACAAGAAATAGCCATGAGCACCAACACTGAAAAAGTAAGGCAACTGATCGAGTTGCGTGAAAAGGCCCGCATGGGCGGCGGCGAAAAACGCATCGCATCGCAGCACGCCAAAGGCAAACTCACCGCCCGCGAACGCATCGCGCTGCTGTTGGACGAGGGGTCGTTCGAGGAGTTCGACATGTTCGTGCAGCACCGCTGCAACGACTTCGGCATGGAGAAGGAAACCTATTACGGCGACGGGGTGATCACCGGCTACGGCACGATCGACGGCCGGCTGGTCTACGTTTTCTCGCAGGATTTCACCGTGTTCGGCGGGTCGCTCTCCGAAACCTTCGCCGCGAAGATCTGCAAGGTGATGGACATGGCGATGAAGAACGGCGCCCCGCTGATCGGCATCAACGACTCGGGCGGCGCACGCATCCAGGAAGGTGTCAACTCGCTGAGCGGCTATACCGAGATCTTCCAGCGCAACATCCTCGCTTCGGGCGTGATCCCGCAGATCTCGGCCATCTTCGGCCCCTGCGCGGGCGGTGCGGTCTATTCCCCGGCGCTGACCGACTTCATCCTGATGAGCAAGGGCACGAGCTATATGTTCGTCACCGGCCCGAAGGTCGTCAAAACCGTGACGGGCGAAGAGGTGTCGCAGGAACAACTCGGCGGCGCGTCGATCCACGCGGCCAAGAGCGGCGTGGCCCACTTCGTGGCCGAAACCGAGCAGGAAGGTATCGCCACGCTGCGCAAGCTGCTCGGTTATATGCCCCAGAATAACCTGGAGGACGCTCCGCTGGTGGTCTGCACCGATGAGATCGACCGCCTGGAGGACAGCCTGAACGAGATCATTCCCGACAACCCGAACAAACCGTACGACGTGCTGGACGTGATCCGCGCCATCGTCGACAACGGCGAGTTCCTCGAAAGCCAGGCCCTGTTCGCCCCCAATATCGTGACCGGTTTCGCACGGTTCAACGGCCAGAGCGTCGGCATCATCGCCAACCAGCCCAAATACCTGGCCGGCGTGCTGGACATCAACGCTTCGCGCAAGGCGGCGCGTTTCGTGCGCTTCTGCGACGCGTTCAATATTCCGATCGGCACGCTGGTCGACGTGCCGGGCTTCCTGCCGGGTACGGCCCAGGAGTACGGCGGCATCATCATCCACGGCGCCAAACTGCTGTTCGCCTACGGCGAGGCTACGGTACCCAAAGTGACCGTCATTCTGAGGAAAGCTTACGGCGGGGCGTATTGCGTGATGAGCAGCAAACACCTGCGGGGCGACATCAACTATGCGTGGCCGACGGGCGAGATCGCCGTGATGGGCCCGCAGGGTGCGACCGAAGTGCTTTCGTCGAAGGAGATCGCCGCGATCACGGATCCCGAAAAGCGCGCCGCGTTCACCGCCGAGAAAGAGCAGGAGTACCGCGACAAGTTCGCCAACCCCTACGTGGCGGCCAAATTCGGCTATGTGGACGACATCATCGAGCCGCGCAACACCCGCTTCCGCGTGATCCGCGCGTTGCAGTCGCTGGCGACCAAGAAGCTGACCAACCCGGCCAAAAAACACACGAACATACCCCTGTAAGGCCATGAAAAGGATTTTAGTCACACTCGTTCTGTGCGCCGCCGCGGCCGGGGCTTACGCCCAGGGGCCGAAGGATATCCGCATCAACGAGTTCATGGTCGTGAACCAGACCAATTACGAGGACGATTACGGCCACCGTATCGGCTGGATCGAGCTGCACAACACGGGCCACTCGAAGGTCGACGTGGCGGGCTGCTACCTGACCGTCACGCAGGGCGACAAACTGGCCGGATACCGCATCCCGGCCCACGACTCGCGCACGGTGATCGAACCGCTGGGCTACCTGGTCTTCTTCTGCGACGGCACGGACACGAAGGGTACGTTCCACACCAACTTCACCCTCGACCGGACGGGCTACATCGCCTTCATGGACGCGTCGAGCAAGGGCGAGCCGATCAGCCAGGTCGAATACACGGTGGCCGACCAGGAGCCGGACGTGTCGATGGGTTATGAAACGGTGGACGGCGAACTGGTGTTCCAAAAACTGACCCGCACCACCCCGATGGCGACCAACGACATCGCCAACCCCGTCCCGAAACACGAGCTGTTCCGCCAGATGGACCCGTCGGGCGGCCTGCTGGCCATCACGGCCATGGCTGTGGTGTTCTCGGCATTGCTGGTATTGTTCCTGCTGTTCAACGCATTGGGCAAGGTAATGCAACGCATGGCCGCCAGCCGCAAGCAAAGCGACAAGAGCGCCGAGCTGCTCGCCACCGCCCCGAAAAGCAACAAGACGATGGGCGGCGAGGCGGAAGTGGTCGCGATCACGCTGGCGCTGCACCAGTTCCAGAGCGAGCTGCACGACCGTCAGTCGACCATCCTGACGATCAACCGCGTGGCACGCGCCTACTCGCCGTGGAGCTCGAAGATCTACGGCCTGCGCCAAATCCCCAATAAAAAGTAACCGGCCGGCCCGGCATTAAAAAACGCAACAGATGAAAACCTATAAATTCAAGATCGACGGCAGCGATTACGCCGTCACCATCAACAGCATAGAGAACAACATCGCCGAAGTGACGGTCAACGACACGCCCTATACCGTGGAATTGGAAGGCCCGGCGGCCCAGGCGGCCCCCCAGCTTCCCAGGCCCACTCCGGCGCAGGCCACCGTGCCTTCGACCGACGCCCACCCGGCGGTGGCCCGTACGGCCAAACCCGCCGCCGCAGGCAGCCTGGCGGTGAAAAGCCCGCTCCCGGGCGTGATCCTCAACCTGATGGTCGAGGTGGGCCAGCAGGTCAAGGTCGGCCAGCGCCTGCTGATCCTCGAAGCGATGAAGATGGAAAACAACATCGACTCGGACCGCGAAGGAGTCGTCAAATCAATCGAAGTGCGCAAGGGCGATTCGGTCCTGGAAGGTGACGTACTGTTAACGATCGGATAACCATGACAGCGGCACTGCAAGCGACTCACAACGGTTTCTTCTCGTTCCTCGGGGAGAACCTCCACACGTTCTTCACCTACACCGGGTTCGCCAACGTGACCTGGGGCCACATTGCGATGATCCTCATCGGGATGGTGTTCATCTACCTGGCCATCGTGAAGCATTTCGAGCCGATGCTGCTGGTACCCATCGGGTTCGGTATCATCATCGGCAATATCCCCTTCTTCCCCGGCATCGAGATCGGCATCTATGAGGACGGATCGGTGCTCAACTACCTCTATTTCGGGGTGGTCAAGGGCCTTTATCCGCCGCTGATCTTCCTGGGCATCGGGGCGATGACCGACTTCTCGTCGCTGATCGCCAACCCCAAGCTGATGCTCGTAGGGGCGGCGGCCCAGTTCGGTCTCTTCGCCGCCTACATGGGCGCCCTGGCGATGGGCTACACGGCTGCCGAGGCCGGTGCGATCGGCATCATCGGCGGCGCGGACGGCCCCACGGCCATCTTCCTATCGAGCAAGCTCTCGCCCGACCTAATGGGTGCGGTCGCCATTTCGGCCTATTCCTACATGGCCCTCGTGCCGCTGATCCAGCCTCCCGTGATGAGGCTGCTGACGACCCAAAAAGAGCGCGTGATCAAGATGAAGGTCCTGCGCCAGGTGTCGCAGACCGAAAAAATCCTCTTCCCGGTCGTTGGGTTGCTGTTCACGGCGTTCCTGGTCCCTGCGGCGCTGCCGCTGCTGGGGATGCTCTTCCTGGGCAACCTGATCAAGGAGAGCGGCGTCACGAAGCGCCTCGCGGCCACGGCCAGCGGCCCGATGATCGACATCGTGACGATCCTGATCGGCCTCACGGTCGGCGCATCGACCCAGGCGACGACCTTCCTGACGGCCAAGTCGGTGGGTACGTTCCTGATCGGCGCCTGCTCGTTCTTCATCGCGACGGCGGCCGGCGTGGCGTTCGTGAAACTGATGAACCTGTTCCTCAAGGAGGGCAACAAGATCAACCCGCTGATCGGCAACGCGGGCGTGTCGGCCGTTCCGCTGGCCGCACGCGTGTCGCAGGACATGGGGATCAAGTACGACAAGACGAACTACCTGCTGATGCACGCCATGGGCCCGAACGTGGCCGGCGTGATCGGCAGCGCGGTGGCGGCAGGCGTACTGTTAGGCTTCCTGGGATAGGGATTTTGCACGATATATATGACGGCTCCGGATGTGCTCCGGAGCCGTTTTTTGTCCCTATATGCAACATCCGGGCCGCCTGGGGCATCTTATGTTAAACCTTTACGACATTATGAATCTTTCACGACTACTGATGACCTTGCCGGCGGCGGCGATGCTATGGTGGGTGTCCGGCTGCGATGACGTCGAGCACTATGCGGTGTATCCGGTGGGATACGAGATGCTGCATTACCACGAATTCGACCTTCCCGAAGGATACCGGTGGAAAGAAGAGGGTCACATTCACGGACGGCCTTCGGCGATCCGTTCGGCGCAGGACCTTCTCAACCGCATGGAAAATGACGGGAACCAACCGGACGAGGCTCCGCAGATCGATTTCGATTTCGGCCGGTACTCGATCCTGCAGATGTGCGGCGAGAGCCGGATGAGCGTCGAGCGGATCGACCCGACGTTCGTGCTGTGGGAGGACGGCGTCTACGGGCTGACCGTCAATGTGTACCTGCTTGCAAGCGATTTAACCACCAGCGGCGAGTCGCCGGATGAGCTTTCCCCTGCGATGGGTAACATGATACACCACTGGAGGCTTTCGATCGCCGTGCCCGCCGTCCCGAGGGGGGCCAGGGTACGTTACGAGGTCCATTCCGTCAGCGATTATCAATGACCGGGCCGGCCATCCGGGGGGCTTTCCGTGGCCCCGGCTCCCGGCAGATCAGATCCATAAAGATCCGAATCCATGAAAAAAACGATGACAGCTGTCGCAGGTGCAGCCTTACTGTTCGCCGGATGCGAAGGCAGGAAGGAAAACTGTGAGGTCACATACCGCTTCGTCAGGACGGAAACGCTCGACGTGGCCTCCGAAAAGGGCATCTACATGGGTGCTTTGGCCTCCTGGCCGTGCACGATGGTCCGCACGAGCAGCGACGGGCAGTGGTTCGCAGCCCCCGTCAACGGGTTCGATTACGAACCGGGGTATGAATACGTGGTGGAAGCCGACAAATACCGGGCGGTCGTGCCGGAAGGGATGTGCTACGACGGACCCGGCGATCATTACGTGCTCAAACGCGTTATTTCCAAGGTGCGGCGCGACACACCAGGCATGGCCTGGTTCGTCCCGTGCTACGACTCGTGGCCGGGCATACCCGGAGAGTGGCTCGACACGGAAAAGAACGTGTTGCACGTGATCCGTTCGCAGGAGGAGCTGGAACGCTATTCGGCGCCCGCAGGGGAGGATAAGGTCGATTTCGATAAATATTCGGTATTGCTGGTGTCCGGCGCGGTGAACTCCGGGATCGCGAAGATCGACAGGACATTGATCTACCGGGGCGGCGGGAAATATGATTACCGGATAGATATCCTTGTGAATGCGGCCTGCGTACTGTCCCCGTGGCAGGTCGCCGTGCTCGTGCCGGTCACCCCCGAACCCGGCAACGTCGCGTTGACGGTCGGCGTCCGCTGACGCCTGCCGCATCCTCCGTGACCCGCCCCCGGAGGGCGGGCTTTTTTATTTCGGCGGAAATGGTTAATTTTGCACACCGCAAAAGAGGGAAATCATGTTCGAGAACTTAACAGACAAGTTAGAAAGGTCGCTTAAAATACTGAAGGGCGAGGGCCGGATCACCGAGATCAACGTCGCTGAAACGCTCAAGGAGATCCGCCGCGCGCTGATCGACGCCGACGTCAACTACAAGGTGGCCAAGACGTTCACCGATGAAGTGAAGCAGAAAGCGTTGGGCGCGGACGTGCTCAGGTCCGTCAAGCCGGGCCAGATGATGACCAAGATCGTGCGCGACGAGCTGGCGGCCCTGATGGGCGGCACGGCGACCGATATCAGGCTCGAAGGCAACCCGGCGGTGGTCCTGATCGCAGGTTTGCAGGGCTCGGGTAAGACCACCTTCTCAGGCAAGCTGGCCTCGCTGGTCAAATGGAAGCGCGGGCGCGGCGTACTGCGGGTGGCGGGCGACGTCTACCGTCCGGCGGCTATAGAGCAGCTTAAAGTCCTCGCCAAGCAGGTCGAAGTGGAGGTCTACACCGAAGAGGGCAACAACAACCCGGTGCAGATCGCCGAGAACGCCGTCAAATACGCCCGCTCGAAGGGGCTCAACACGGTGATCGTCGACACGGCGGGCCGCCTGGCCGTCGACGAGGCGATGATGAAGGAGATCGAAGCCATTAAAAAGGCCGTCAAACCTTCCGAGATCCTCTTCGTGGTCGACTCGATGACCGGCCAGGACGCCGTCAACACCGCCCGCGAATTCAACGAGCGGCTGGATTTCGACGGCGTGGTGCTTACGAAGCTGGACGGCGATACGCGCGGCGGTGCGGCCATCTCGATCCGCGCTGTGGTCAACAAGCCGATCAAGTTCATGAGCATGGGCGAGAAAATGGACGCCCTGCAGGTGTTCCATCCCGAGCGTATGGCCGACCGCATCCTCGGCATGGGCGACATTGTGTCGCTGGTCGAGCGCGCCCAGGAACAATTCGACGAGGACGAAGCCCGCAAACTCAAAAAGAAACTGGTCAAGGACCAGTTCAATTTCAACGATTTCCTCACGCAGATCGGCCAGATCAAAAAGATGGGCAACTTCAAGGACGTGGCCTCGATGATCCCGGGCGTGGGCAAAGCGCTCAAAGACATCGACATCAGCGACGACGTGTTCAAGCAGACCGAGGCCATTATCCACTCGATGACCCCCGTCGAGCGCGAAAACCCCTCGCTGATCAACGGCACGCGCCGCGAACGCATCGCACGCGGCAGCGGCACCACCCCGGCCGATGTCAACCGCCTGCTCAAGCAATTCGAGGATATGCGCAAAATGATGAAAGCCGTCGCCGGCGGCGGAATCCCCCGCATGGGCGCCATGAAACGCCGATAACCTTATCCGTACATTCTGTTTTCGCGCCTTCTTGTAAAAGCCGGCGCTGCGGAGCGAGGGCTGAGGCTGCAGGCAACCCCTGCCGGCCGCGAGGAGAAAACGAGCGCGCCGTTGTACGTTCGTTCACACAGGCGTGCCGGAAATTTCGCCGAAACCGGGGCGCCACATCGTGGAGGGAGGGTCCGGCGAAGCCAAACTTCGTTTCCAGACAATTCTTCATCCCCTGAATTCAGGTAATTAACGTGAGTTCGACGAATTCGTCGAACTATAAATATTTTGTTTCGCAAATATTTGCCATCAAGCAAGCAGCACGAGTGCTGCTTGCCAAGCCCTCTCCTACGGTTAGGAGAGGGTTGGGTGAGGTGATCGTGCCTTGCGAATGCCGTAGGCATTCGCTCTGCACCCCTTGCGAGAATCTTTTTTCAGGTTGCCGTTCACGTCGTGAAAGAAAAACAGGGATGAAACTCATCCCCCTGCCCTGACGCATCGCCAAATTCAGGTCATCCAATGCCTCAATTTTTCTCTGAAAATGAGGACAAGACTCCCCACCACAATCAGACAGATGTAAAGAATTAGATCTTCTATGGTTCCTTCACTATCTGTAAGATAAAAAATAATCCCGGCAACTCCTCCCAATATAGTTAATCCGGCCACAATCAGGCCTTCGATATAGATAAAATCTATCCGGAAGAATTTCTTCAATGCACTATCCTTCTTCGGCTTCACGGTTATTCGCTGAAAGTCTGAGACAATCCTTGCAATATTGCCTTTCTATCCCGATGAATTTCTGCCCGGATAATGAATTGTATCCTATAGGAAATTTATCGGTTACAACACCCGATTCACCTCCTCCGAGGGAAATCGCAGTATAGCGGCCATCTCCGAAATATCAGATTTTCTCGCCGTAGGCGAGGTCGCCCACGTCGCCGATTCCGGGGATGATATAGGATTTGACGGTAAGTTCCTGGTCGACCGACCCGGCCCAGATGGAGGTGGTGGTTTTGGGCATGTGTTTGCGGACGTAGTCGATGCCTTCTTCGCTGGCGATGACGGTGGCGACGTGGGTATGTGCCGGACGGCCTCCCTTTTCAACCAACGCATTATAGGTGAGCACGAGCGAAGCCCCGGTCGCCAGCATCGGATCGGTCAGGATGAGCGTTTTGCCTTCGAGGTCCGCGCAGGAGATGTATTCGACCTTGATGTTGAAGGTGCCGTCCTTGCTGTATTTGCGGTAGGCCGACACGAAAGCGTTCTCCGCGCGATCGAAATAGTTTATAAATCCCTGGTGGAAGGGCACCCCGGCGCGCAGGATGGTGGCCACGACCACATCGGCCACGGGCATCGACACCTCGGCCTCGCCGAGCGGGGTTTCGACCGTCGCGGCGGCATAAGTCAGTTTCCGGCTGATCTCGTAGGCCATGATCTCGCCGGCACGTTCGAGGTTGCGGCGGAACCGCATACGGTCTTTCTGGATATGGACGTCGCGCAATTCGGCGATGAAGCGGTTGAGGATCGTGTTCTGCCTGTCAAGGATAGTGACCATAATGTTGGGATTTAGGAGCCGTTTGATTTCAAAAATAGTGCAATTTGCCGGGTTTTCCAACTGCGGCGGTAAAAAAACGGGGAATATCCGAGAAAATCTGAAAACTATTTTTGTTTCCAAAGTTTTCTATTATACATTTGCAGCCTGAACCAAAACACTCCGACCAGAATGTCAATCAGGGAACGCATCATAGAGGAGGCTACGGGCCTGTTCCTTTCGCAGGGCTTGCGCAGCGTGCGGATGGACGACATAGCTTCGCATATGGGGATTTCCAAACGCACGATCTACGAAACGTTCGGCGACAAGGAGAACCTTGTGGCCGGGTGTGTCCGCTACTACTTCGAGCAGAACCACGAGTATGTGAAACGCCGCTCGGCCGGGGCCGAAAACCTGATCGAAGAGCTGATGATCAACCTGAACAGCAACGAAGAGATGACCCAGAAAGGGACGGCGCTGATGGCCGACCTGCGCAAATTCTTCCCCAAGGTGCACGCGCAGATCTACAACGAGTGCTTCGAAGAAGGCACGGGCGAGATCAAAAAAATCCTCGACCGCGGGTCGCGCGAGGGCTATTTCCTGCCGGAGATGAACACCGAACTGACGGTCACCATCTTCATCGACCTGATGCAGACCGTCGTGCAGCGCATCAACTCGGCGCCCCTGACCGGACAACCGCTGGCGGAAACCATCCGGTTCTGTATCCTGTGCTTCGTGCGCGGCATCGCCACCCTGCACGGCGTGGAGATGATCGACCAATACCTGGCAAAACAACGGCAACCGAACGATAATAACTGAATTTTGTGATGAAGAGAAGAAATGTGATCTTAACCGCAGGCGTGCTGGCGCTGCTCTCCCTGGGGGCGCAGGCGCAGCAACCCGTATCGGTCGATCTGGAGCAGGCCCTGCGCATTGCCCTGAGCGACAACCCCACCATCCGCATCGCCGACATGGAAGTCGAGCGCCAGGACTACGTGCGCAAGGAAACGTGGGGCAACCTGTTGCCCAAACTCTCCGGCACGGTGGGCTACCAGAACGCCATTGTCAAAAATACGATAACCGGGGGCGTTTCCCTGAGTCCGACCCATACCGTAAGCTTCGGGGGCGACCTGACCGTGCCGCTCGTGGCTCCGGGCGTCTACCAGAGCCTGAAGCTCAACAAGGAGCAGCTGAGGGCGGCCGTGGAATCGGCCCGCGCATCGCGCATCGACATGAGTTGCGAGGTGAAGAAGGCGTTCTACAACATCCTGCGCATCGACCAGGAGATCGAAGTGCTGCGCGCCAGCCGGAAGAACGTGTCGACCACGGTCGAGGACCTGCGCAGCAAGCTTGCGCACGGCCTGACCTCCGAATACGACCTGCTGACGGCGGAGGTGCAGCTGAGCAACATCGACCCGCTGCTGATCCAGGCCGAACGCGGGCGCGAAGTGGCCCACATGTACCTGAAGATGCTGATGGGCATGCCGCTGGAAACCGAGGTGGATTTCGTGGGCGACCTGGCCCAGCTCGAACGCACCTACGGCGCAACGGCAGGCGCCTACGGCACGGACCTGTCGGGCAACAGCGACCTGCGCTCGCTCGACATCCAGGAGAGTATCCTCTCTCGCCAGCTCAAGGTGATGCGCACCCAGCGCATGCCCACGCTCGGAGCCACGCTCTCGGGCAGCGTCATCGGCCAGGACCCCATCAATTTCAACGTGGCGGCCCTGAGCGGCGGCATGATGGGATGGCAGAGCGACGGCAGCTACGTCGGCCAGCCCTACGGCCAGTGGAAGAACGACGGATCGGGAACCGACGGATGGATGTTCATCCCCCCCGCCCCCGACAGCGAAACCGCCGCATCGAACGATTTCAGGTGGCAGAACCCCGTCACGCTGAGCTTCGGGCTGAGCATTCCGATCTTCGCCGGCTTCACGAACACCAGCCGCGAAAAACAGCTCAGGAACAACCTTCGCCAGTTGCAGGCCCGGCGCGACTATACCGAAAAGCAGATCGAAGTACAGGTCAACACGTCGGTCAGCAACATCTACACCGCCCAGCGGAAGATGGCCGCCACGACCAAGACCGTCCAGCAGGCCGGCAAGGCGTACGAGATCGCCAATGTGCGCTACAAGGCGGGCGCAGGCACCATCCTGGAGCTGAATTCGGCGGAATTGCAACTCACCCAATCCCAACTCAACCACTCGCAGGCCGTGTATGACCTGCTTGCCGCACAGGCCGAATACGAAAAGATCTTAGGAAACGAATAAAACGATAACGACGATATGAAAAACTTGATCAGAACCCTCGGGGCGGTAGCCCTTGCAACCGTGGTCGGCACGGGCTGCGGCACGAAAGCGGACAAAGGCGGCGATGCGGCCGATTCGCTGAAAAAAATCGATGTGAAGACCTTCACGGTCCACACCGAAACCATCGGGCAGGTGGCCGAATTCACCGGCAACATCGAAGCCAACCAGGTGAACAACATCGGCCCCAACCAGCCGGGACGTATCGACAAGATCCTGGTGGACGTAGGCGCCACGGTGTCGAAAGGGCAATTGCTGGTGACGATGGACCCGACGGCCTACAACCAGGCTTCGGTGCAGCTGGCCAACCTCGAAGCCGACTACAACCGCCTCAAATCGGTGTTCGATGCGGGCGGGGTGTCCAGGCAACAACTTGACCAGACCGAAACCCAACTGCGCGTATCGCGCGAGCAGGTGCGTAACCTGAAGGAAAACATCGAGCTGCGCAGCCCCGTGAGCGGCGTGGTGACGGCGCGCAACATGGACCCGGGCGACGTTTACGCAGGCGCGGGCGGCATCCTGACCGTGATGCAGATCAATCCGCTGAAAGTCACGATGTACATCTCGGAACAATATTTCCCGCTGGTGAAAAAGGGCATGGGCGTCGACCTGGACGTCGACCTGTTCCCGGGCGAGGAGTTCCGGGGCAACGTGTCGCTCATCTCGCCGGCCATCTCGCCCGCGACCCGCACGTTCATGGTCGAAGTGTCGATCCCCAACCAGAGCCTCAAACTGCGTCCGGGCATGTACTGCCGTTCGACGATCAACCTGGGCACGAAAGAGGGCATCATGCTCAGCGACCTGGCCATCCAGAAGCAGATCGGCACCGCCGAACGCTACGTCTACGTGATCGAGAACGGTGCGGCCGTACGCCGTACGGTGACCCTGGGCCGCCAGGCAGGCCAGCGCTATGACATCCTCACCGGCCTGCAGGACGGCGACCAGGTGGTCGTGGCAGGCGCATCGCACCTCTCGGACGGCGTCGAGGTGAACGTGGTAGAATAACAACTGTAGCTTAAAACGATCCGACAACAATGAAAATATACGAAACCGCGGTCCGGAAACCCATATCCACCATACTGATCTTCATCGGTGTGATGGTGTTGGGCCTGTTCTCGCTGCGCAACCTGTCGGTGGACATGTACCCCGACATCGAGGCGCCCTACATCAGTGTGATCACCACCTATTCCGGGGCCAATGCCGCCGATATAGAGACCAACATCACGCGCGTGCTCGAAGACAACCTCAATACGGTCAACAACCTCAAGAAGATCACCTCCAAATCGCAGGACAACTTTTCGATGATCACCCTGCAGTTCGAGTGGGGATCGGACCTCACGGAGGCGGCCAACGACATCCGCGACGTGGTGGGACGCGTCCAGTCGCAACTGCCGGACGATGTCGACGCGCCGACGATCTTCAAGTTCAGCTCATCGCTCATGCCGATCCTGATGATGAGCGTGACGGCCGACGAGAGCTACCAGGCGCTGAACAAGATCCTGGACGAAAAACTGGTCAATGTGCTCAACCGCATCGACGGCGTGGGCGCGGTGGGGATCATGGGTGCGCCGCTGCGCGAGATCCAGATCAACGTCGACCCGCATAAGCTCGAAGCCTACCATTTGACCGTGGAACAGCTGGGCGCGATCATCGCCCAGGAGAATATCAACCTGCCGGGCGGCACGCTGGACATCGGCAACCACACCTACAACATCAAGGCCGACCTGGAATTCAAGGACAGCCGCGAGCTGGGCGACATCGTCGTATCGAGCCAGAACGGCCGCGACATCCTGTTGCGGGACGTGGCCACGGTGAAGGATACGATCCAGAAGATGACCAACGACGTGCGCATGAACGGCGGCAAGGCCATGAGTATCATGGTGCAGAAGCAGTCTGGCGCCAACTCGGTGAAGATCGCCAGGGAGGTGCTCGCGAACGTCGAGAAGATCAAGACGACGCTGCCCCCGGACGTGAAGATCGAGCTGATCTTCGACACGTCGGAATACATCGAGGATTCGATCAACTCGCTGAGCGAAACCGTGATGCTGGCGTTCGTTTTCGTGATCCTGGTGGTGCTGTTCTTCCTGGGGCGCTGGAGGGCGACGTTCATCATCTGCCTGACGATCCCCGTATCGCTCATCGTGGCGTTCATCTACCTCTACATAACCGGATCGACGCTTAATATCATCTCGCTCTCGTCGCTCTCCATAGCCATCGGCATGGTGGTGGACGACGCGATCGTGGTGCTCGAAAACATCACCACCCACATCGAACGCGGCTCGTCGCCCAAGGAGGCGGCCGTGTACGCCACGAACGAGGTCTGGCTGGCCGTGATCGCCACCACGCTGGTGATCGTGGCGGTGTTCATGCCGCTGACGATGCTCACGGGCATGGCCGGCATCATGTTCAAGGAACTGGGCTGGATCGTCACCCTGGTGGTCTGCGTTTCGACCGTCGCGGCCATCACCATGACCCCGATGCTCTCGGCCATGCTGTTGCGCGCCAAAACCGTGGGCCATACCTACAAAGGCCTGGGCGTGATCTTCAAACCGATCGACCGCTTCCTCGAAAACCTCGACAACTGGTATTCGGATATGCTCAAATGGGCGCTGCGCAACCGCCTCAAAGTGGTCCTTACAGCCGGGGCGATCTTTATCGCCAGTATATTGCTGCTCTTCAAAGTGCCTGTGGAATTCTTCCCTTCGAGCGACGACGGCATGATTTCGGCGACGGTGAAGCTGGAACAGAACATCGGGGTGGATTACACCTCGACCGTTGCACGGCGCATCGACAGCACCCTGAAAGCGCACTATCCTGAAATCCGCCTGCTTTATGCGAGCGCCGGCGCGGCGTCGGGCGACAACACCTGGGCTGCGATGCAGGAATCCGGAAGCCAGATGATCAGCTATCGCTTCCGCCTGCCCGACCTGAAGGACCGCAATCGCACGATCTTCGAGATCAGCGACCTGATGCGCAAGGACTTCGCGGCGATGCCCGAAGTGAAAGAGTTCACCGTCACTCCCGGCCAGCAGAACGGCGGAATGGGCGGGGGCTCGAGCATCGAGGTCAAAGTGTTCGGCTACAACATGGACCTGGCCAACACCGTGGCCGAGGAGATCAAGGCCAAAATGATCCCGCTCAAGACGCTCCGCGACGTGCACCTGTCGCGCGACGAGATGCGCACCGAGTACAACATCTCGTTCGACCGCAAACGCCTGGCCTACTACGGGCTGAACACTTCGACGGCCGCCTCGTACGTGCGTAACCGCATCAACGGCCTCACGGCGACCAAGTTCCGCGAGGACGGCGACGAATACGACATCGTCGTGCGCTACGGCGAGGAGTTCCGCACCTCGCTCGAAGAGGTGGAGAACATCCTGATCTTCAATCCCCGCGGCGAGGCGATCCGCCTGCGCGACGTGGCCACGATCACCGAAGGGTTCGAGCCTCCGATCATCCAGCGCGAAAACCGCCAGCGCGTCGTGTCGGTGATCGCCTCGCTGGGCGACAAGGTGGCGCTCGGAACGGCAGCCAAGGAAGTTACCGCACTCCTGGCGGACTATAAAGCCCCCGAAGGCATAGACATCGTGATCGGCGGTACGATCGAAGACCAGCAGGAATCGTTCGGCGACATCCTGGTGCTGCTCGTGCTGATCGTCATGCTGGTCTACATCGTGATGGCCACCCAATTCGAGTCGCTGCGAATGCCTTTCATCATCATGTTCACCCTGCCGTTCGCCTTTACGGGCGTGTTCCTGGCGCTGTTCATTACCAACACTCCGCTGAGCCTGATCGCCTTCATCGGTGCGATCATGCTCGTGGGTATCGTGGTGAAGAACGGTATCGTGATGGTCGACTTTACGAACCTGCTGCGCGAACGCGGCGAATCGGTCAACCAGGCCGTCATCAATTCGGGAAAATCGCGTCTGCGCCCCGTGCTGATGACCTCCCTGACGACCATCCTGGGGATGTTCCCCATGGCGCTGGGCATCGGAGAAGGTTCCGAGATCTG
>JAVBNK010000034.1:0-27293 GCA_031551595.1 Rikenellaceae bacterium
GCTTCCAGTATTTGCGGACGGTGTCGGGCGAGTCGACCTGCACGGTGATCATCCCCAGCCGCCAGCAGTGGATGAAAAGCCCGAGCGCAGGCACGGCGAAGCACAGCGCGAACAGCCATACGAAGCCTGTAAACGACACCAGTCCGGCGGCATAGGCCAGCACCGCGGCGATCGAGGCCACCTTCAGCAGCACTTCGGTGTAGATGCCCGAGGCGACCACCTTTTTCATGCTGCGCAGCCATGCGCTGAACAGGATGTAGAAGACCATCGCCGCGCTGATCGGCAGCACGAACATGCAGTAGCGCACGAAAAGGGCCGATTGCTCCTGGTAATATCCGACGATCGCCGGGCGGAAAAGGAGGTAGGCCGCCGAGAAAAGCAACACCCCTGCGAGCGAAAGCAGGAAGGTGAAGGTGAAGATGCCGTTATATCTGCCGTCCTCGGTACGGAACAGCGGAAAGAAGCGCAGCACGATGCTCGCCCCGCCGAGGGCGCTGACCTGCGCGAGGATGGCTGCGGCGTTGCGCAGCACGTTCGTCAGGCCGACCTCTTCGGGCGTGAGCAGCCGCGGGAACAGCACCACCGAACTTACGAAGCCCAGCGCCACGCCCACATACCCTATGATTACGCTCCAAAGGCTGTTTTTACCGATTATGCCCACCGTTATGCTGTATTTGTCTTTTGTGTTTCTGGCCTGGCGCCCATCCCCGCGGCGCTGCGCGCCATGGGCGGCCAGGCCCGGGTGCCCACGGCAACCCGAAAACGGGGGATTCGACTGCCAAAGTTACTCAAAAGAATCGTGAAAATATGGGTGTCATGCATTTCCGGTTTTCTTTTTATACATTTGCGTCATACAGAATGCCCAATACCCCGGACTTATGAAAAAACTATTGACGATCGCCCTGCTTATGACAAGCCTCGACCTGATGGCGGTGACGCCCGAAACCGTCCGCGCCACGACCGCCGACCTGACCGCCAAAGGCGGACAGCCCGAAACCATCGCGGCCGGCGTGGCCCAGGCGGCCAGGCTCTGGCAGGCCGCCGACGGCGGCGACGACGCTTTCCGCACGTTCTGCAACGAACATTTCGTGGCCGACCCCACCGCCCGCAAACAACTCATGCTGCGCCTGAGCGATTATTTCGAAGGCATCTACGGCCGCTATAACGAGATGACCCTCGGCCTGCGCCGGAACCTCGACCTGAACACCGGCCCGCTGCTGCCGATCGACGAACTTTTCGGGGCGTACAACCCCTCGTCGCACCTTACGGACGACCTGTATGACAATAAAATAGCGTTCCTCGTGGCGCTGAATTTCCCCGAAGTGCCGCTGGCCCGGAAGGAAACGCTGGGCGCCGACCGCCTGGCGTGGGCCTATGCACGCATGGGCGGGCTGTTCACCAGGCGTGTGCCCGCCCCGGTGCAGCAGGCCGAAAGCGCCGCCCGGAGCGCCTCCGAGGTCTATATCTCGTCCTACAATATCTATATGGGCCGCCTGCTGGATGCGGAAGGCAACCGGCTTTTCCCGGCCGACATGGTGCTGCTGTCGCACTGGAACCTGCGCGACGAGATCAAGGCCAATTATAACAAGGGCGCCGGGGGCCTCGCGAAACAGCGCATGATCGCCCGGGTGATGGACCGCATCATCGCCCAGCAGATCCCCGTCCAGGTGGTCAATTCCGGCCGCTACGACTGGCAGCCCTATGCCAACACCCTCACCGAAGGCGGCAAGCCGGTCGAAGCGAAGCCCGAATCGACCGTGCGCTACCAAAAATTGCTGGATAATTTCCTGGCCGTACGCGAGGTGGATAAATACGCCGGCAACACCTACATCGAACGCAACTTCGACCAGGGGATGGAGATCTCCGTGGCCGATGCCGAGAGGCTTTTCGACAGCTACCTTTCCTCGCCCGAACTCAAGGGGGTCGGTAAACTCATCGCCTCGCGCCTGGGACGCCCCCTGGAGGCTTTCGACATCTGGTACGACGGCTTCAAGCAGCGCAGCAACCTCAACGAGGATGCCCTGAGCGCCACCACGCGCAAGCTCTACCCCACGCCCGATGCGTTCGCCGCCGGGATGCCCGCGATGCTGGTCAAGCTGGGTTTTACGCCCGATCGCGCCCGGGAAATAGCCTCGCACATCGCGGTCGATGCGGCCCGCGGCTCGGGTCACGCCTGGGGCGCGCAGATGAAAGGCGACAAAGCCCGCCTGCGTACCCGTATCGGCGGGGGCGGCATGGACTACAAGGGCTACAACATCGCCGTGCATGAATTCGGCCACAACGTCGAGCAGACCATTTCGCTTTACGACGTGGACTACTATATCCTCAACGGCGTGCCCAACACGGCGTTCACCGAGGCGCTGGCCTTCGTATTCCAGAAACGCGACCTGGCCATCCTCGGCATCGAGGGGGGCGATCCGGCCGAGGCACGCCGCATGGACGTGATGGACAAGGCGTGGAGCCTGATGGAGATCTGTGGCGTGTCGATGGTCGATATCGCGGTGTGGAAGTGGCTTTACGCCCATCCCGGGGCTACGGCCGCCGAGTTGCGCGACCAGGTGACGGTGATCGCCCGCGAGGTGTGGAACCGCTATTTCGCCCCGGTGTTCGGGGTGCGCGACCAGGCGATCCTGGCCGTTTACTCCCACATGATCGAGAACCCGCTCTACCTGTCGAACTACGCCTACGGGCAGATCATCGAGTTCCAATTGGAAACCTACTTCAGCACGCACGATTTCGCCCCGGAGGTCGACCGCATCTACCGGCTGGGCCGCCTCACTCCCCGCCAGTGGATGACCCGGGCCACGGGCACCCCTCTGAGCGCCGACGCCCTGCTGGAAGCGTTGCGTAAGGAACTTCCGGCGGCCAGGTAGCGCCCCCTGTAAAATGATCGCAATTATTACTATCTGCACCTGACCTCTTTCCTTGCCGCCATGCGACCCTCAGCCCCACCGGAAGCCGCAGAACGGCTCGGAGGGGAGGGGTAGGAAACAGGCCTGCGGGCGTGTAAAGTATATCATCGCCTTAAATTATTGCTTATCGGCATCAAACTCCGCGATCCATTAAGCACGACTCGCGTGAACGGCTTCTGTCGGAGCCGCATGGGTACTGAAAACCCCATCCCTACCCGCCCCTCCCAAGGAGCAGGCTTGCAAATGGCTGTCAATAGCCATTTGCCCATGGAAATCATGAGTTGCTTAAACGCAACTCACGTTAAAATAATCCGTACCTTCGGGCCATGAAACGAGTAGGCATTATTTCCGATACGCACGGCACATTCGACGACCGCCTGCGCGAATTCCTTACCGAAGTCGATGAGATATGGCACGCGGGCGATGTGGGGAGCATCGAACTGGCCGACCAAATCACCCGTTTCCGGCCGTTGCGGGCAGTGTACGGCAATATCGACGGGGGTGCGATGCGGGTGGCATGGCCACGTTGGGCATCGTTCGAATGCGAGCAGGCGCGGGTGCTGATGACCCACATCGGCGGATATCCCGGAAGGTATGAGCAGGGCGCTGTCGAGCAAATTCTGCAAACCCATCCGAATATTTTTATCACGGGCCATTCCCACATCCTGCGCGTAGGGTACGACAAGCGATACGGGTTACTCCACATCAACCCCGGAGCGGCAGGCATATCGGGCTTCCATCACGTCAGGACCGCAGTCCGCCTGACCATAGATGGTTCCGACATCCGCGACCTGGAGGTCGGCGAATGGTCCAAAAAGTAACCCGAATACCTCAAATTATTCTAAAATAAAACACTATCCGTTCGAAAAATATAAAATATTCTTGCTGTTTTTTGCGTTTTTCATGCAAAGAATAGCATAATATGCAAATAAAATTCTCAAAAACGCTCAGTGAAATATTCGACCGCCTGCAAGCGCAGGTCGCCGAAGGAAATCCCGTGAATACCGACCGGGTGATGCTCGAAATCTTGTGCGGCAACGACTGCCACGCCACATTCATCCTGGGCAAGTTGCTGAACGAAGAGAAAATCGACCATATACGCCGGCAACTGGCCGCACCGGACTCCTGCAAAACCATCCCGGCAAATACGCTGGCGGAAGAGTTGGAACGCTATTGCGGCAACGACGCACCCGTTTCGCGCGAGGGCGTGAAAATATTCAACACGGGACACATGCTCCTCTGCGCCATGCGCGAAGGAAACTCCGTGACGGCCCAACAAGCGGCATTATGCGGTATAAGTACCACACAAATAGAAGAATACGTATCGGCACTACCCGCCGAGGAAGACTATTACGAGGAGATGCGGGCGCTGGAGAACCTGCGCCTCAATATCCGTGCGCGTGCCGGCCAAAGCTCCGCGCAGGACAGCCGACCGGCGTCCGAAGAGGATTCGGCGGACGGCGACGGCTACTCGGACGACGAGGATGAGTTCGGCTACAACACCGACAGCGCCGTCCAGGGCCAGCGTTCGCGCCGGAAAACTTCGGCATTGGAGAAATTCGGCGTGGACATGACCCGTGCCGCCGCCGAAGGCCAGATCGACCCCGTCGTGGGACGCGACGCCGAGATCGAGCGTGTGATCCAGATCCTGGGCCGCCGCAAAAAGAACAACCCGATGCTGATCGGCGCCGCAGGCGTGGGTAAAAGCGCCATCGTCGAAGGGCTTGCGCTGCGCATCGCCGCCAACCAGGTACCTTACCCGCTACGGGGAAAAACCATTTTTTCGCTCGACCTTGCGTCGATGGTGGCAGGCACGAAATACCGCGGCCAGTTTGAGGAGCGCATCAAAGCGTTGCTCGACGAGATCACCCGCGATGAGAATATCATCCTGTTCGTGGACGAGATCCACAACATCGTCGGCGCCGGAAGCACCCAGGGCAGCCTCGACACGGCCAATATCCTCAAACCGGCCCTGGCCCGCGGACAGGTGCAGTGCATCGGCGCGACCACGCTGGACGAATACCGTGAGAACATCGAGAAGGATGCAGCCCTCGAACGCCGTTTCCAGAAGATCATCGTCGAACCGGCCACCCAGGAACAAACGATTGAAATACTGAACAATATAAAATCATATTACGAAGGCCACCACATGGTGCGCTACACGGACGAAGCCATTGCGGCGTGCGTCGAGCTTACGGGGCGCTACATCACCGACCGTTGTTTCCCGGACAAGGCTATCGACGTGATGGACGAAGCCGGATCGAAGGCCCGCATGGGCATGGAGCCGGAACCGGAAACGATCGGCTCGCTCGACGCCTCGCTGCGGGCCGCCCGGGCGATGCGCCGCGAGAACCTCGCCCTGCAGAATTACCCGGCCGCGGCCGAAGCGCGTATCCGCGAAGTGGCGCTGCGCAACCGGATCGAAGAAGCCAACCGCGAATGGCTCGATCGCCTGCGCGACAACCCGGTGGAGATCACCGCCACGCACATCGAACAGGTGGTCACGTCGATGACCGGCGTCCCGGTGGAGCGCGTGTCGCAGGACGAATGCGGGCGGCTGCGCGAAATGTGCGGCTACCTCAGCGGCCGCGTCATGGGGCAGCAGGACGCCGTCGGCAAAGTCACCCGCTCGATCCAACGTTCGCGGGCCGGCCTGAAAGATCCCGGAAAACCGATCGGCGTGTTCATGTTCGTCGGGCCGACCGGCGTGGGCAAGACCCTGCTGGCCAAAGAACTATCCATGTGGATGTTCGACAAGCCCGAAGCCCTCATCCGCATCGACATGAGCGAGTATAGCGAAAAGCACAACGTCAGCCGCCTGATCGGTTCGCCCCCGGGTTATGTGGGCTACGGCGAAGGCGGGCAACTCACCGAGGCCGTACGCCGCCAACCCTATGCGGTGGTGCTGTTCGACGAGATCGAGAAGGCGCACCCCGACGTGTTCAACATCATGCTACAGATCTTCGACGAAGGGCGACTTACGGACGGCCTGGGGCGCAAGGTGGACTTCCGCAACACGGTCGTGATCATGACCTCGAACGTCGGCTCGCGCCAGATAGCCTCCCGCGGGCGTGCCGTAGGCTTCACCACCGCCTCGACGGACGGCATCGTGCAGGCGACCGCCCAGTCGCAATACCGCATGGCCCTGGAACAGACCTTCGCCCCGGAATTCATCAACCGCATCGACGACATCGTGATCTTCAACACGCTGACCGGCGACGACATAGGATGCATTATCGACACCGAAATCGGCACCCTGGCCGCACGCGCCGCCACCCTGGGCTATACGCTCCGGGTGACCGACCAGGCCCGCCGTATGCTGGCCGAGTTGGGATACGAACCGCGCTACGGCGTACGGTCGCTCAAACGCACCATCCTCGAAACGATCGAAGAACCCCTCGCGGAGATGATCGTATCGGGGCAGGTCACCCCCGGCGACACGGTCGAAATCGCCTGGAACGACTGCAAACGCATCGAATTGCTTACCCCGAAAGCAGCCGCATAAACTCCCCATAACACAACCCGAATCCGCTGCAGACCACTACCATGCAGCAAAGGCCGCCCCATGGGGCGGCCTTCATTTATTTCGGCCCGTAACCACGAAGGAAGAAACAAGCCATCAGGCAAAAAGTTTCATCCCTTCGCCGGGGCGGTTACGGGCAGACGGCCTTGCCGACGCAAGGCCGGTGTCAGAACTTCATCCTTTGCACCCTTACCGCGTTCAGAATGGCCAGCAACGCCACGCCCACATCGGCGAAAACGGCTTCCCACATCGTGGCGATGCCGAAAGCGCCCAACGCCATCACCGCGGCCTTGACACCCATCGCCAGCACGATATTCTGCACCACGATGCGGCGTGTGGCGCGGCTGATGCGCATCGCCACGGCCACCTGCGACACACGTCCGGACTGGATCACCACGTCGGCCGTTTCGATGGCCGCATCCGACCCCATCGCACCCATCGCAATCCCCACGTCGCTCACCGCCAGCACCGGCGCATCGTTGATCCCGTCGCCTACGAACGCCACCCTGTGGCCTTCCATCAGTTCCTCGACGTGGCGCACCTTATCCTGGGGCAGCAGGTCGCCGTAGGCCAGGTCGATCCCCGCTTCGTAAGCGACGCGCTCCACGATGGCCGTACGGTCGCCGCTGAGCATCGCCACCTTCCCCACCCCTTCGCGCCGCATATCGGCCACGGCCTGCGCCGCATCGGGCTTCATCCGGTCGGCGATCACCACATGGCCCGCGAATACCCCGTCCACGGCGCAGGCCACCACCGTGTCGGCGACGTCGTCCAGCCCGGCCGGGTAAGCGACACCCTCGCGGGCCATCAGCCGCACGTTCCCGGCCAATACGTCATGCCCGTCCACCCTGCCGCGCAGCCCGTAACCCGGGATCTCCTCCACGCCGGACGCCTCGAAAGGCGCGCCCGCGTAGCGCACCACGGCTTTGGCCGCCGGATGGGTCGACGACGCCTCCAGCGAGGAAAGCAGGCGCAGCATACCGTCGCCGCCCACCGCCTCGACCACCTCGAACACGCCTTCGGTCACCGTGCCGGTCTTATCGAGCACCACCGTATCCACCCGCGACACCTGGTCGAGGAAATTCGCGCCTTTGAACAATATCCCGTTCCGCGACGCCGCCCCGATGCCGCCGAAGTAACCCAAAGGTATGGAAATGACGAGTGCGCACGGACACGACACCACCAGGAACACCAGCCCCCGGTAGAACCATTCGCCGAAATCATAGACATCTACGACAAACCACGGCACGAGCGTCACCAGCGCCGCCAGCGCGAACACCAGCGGAGTGTAGACGCGCGCGAAACGGCGCACCATCAGCTCGGTGCGCGCACGGCGCTGGGGGGCGTTCTGCACCATTTCGAGGATGCGGGCCAGCGAACTGTCGTCCCACGGGCGCACCACATCCATCTCCGCCAGCGTTTCGAGGTTGACCATACCGGCCAACGCCTCGTCACCGGTGCGCAACGTACGCGGCGTGCTCTCCCCGGTGAGCGCCGAGGTATTGAAAGCCGCCGCGGCCGACACCATGCGTGCGTCCAGCGGCACACGTTCGCCCGGCCGCACCCGTATCCGCTCGCCGGGGGCCACTTCCGTCGGCGAAACCTCCCGCCACTCCCCGCCGCGCAGCACCACGGCCACCGACGGGCGCAGGTCCAGGAGCGAGCGCACGCTGCGCCGCGCCTTGCCGACGGCCGCCTCCTGGAACAGCTCGCCGATCGAATAGAACAGCATCACCGCCACGCCTTCGGCGTACTCGCCGATGGCGAAAGCCCCCAGCGAGGCGACGGACATCAATGTGAACTCGGTGAATACCGACCCTTCGCGCACCAACTTCCACGCATCCCGCAGCACGGGCAGCCCTACGCACAGATAAGCCGCCGCATACCACGCCGCACGCACCCATCCCGCGAAAAACGCCGGCTGCCAGAAATGGTCGGCCGCCACACCCGCCATCAACAGCATGAACGACGATATCTCACGGCCATAAACGGCCCAGAAACTTTTCTTCAATTCATCTCCGCCGGCCGCGCAACCGCACTCCGGCCCTCCGCAATTCCCCATAACATCATCTTTTTTGCACAAAAGCGCCGTCCGGCACCCGGTAATATCGGCTTTATGCAGACAAAGATAGGGAAAAAACTGCAGCGGAATTAGGGCCACACACCAAAATCACTTACCTTTGTGACCCTTTTACGCAGAAAATACCTTGAACCGATTACGTTACATCCTGGGCGAATACGCCGGCCAGTACCGCAAGACCTTCAACCTTGCGGCCCCCATCATGCTTTCGCAGGTGGGGCAGATGACCGTGCAGTTTGCCGACAACATCATGGTCGGACACCTCGGCGCGGTCGCCCTGGCCGGGGTGTCGTTCGCAGGGTCGGTCTTTTTCCTCTTCTTCTCGTTCGGGATGGGCCTTTCGATCGGCCTGACGCCCATCGTCGGCAGGGCCTTCGCCCAGGGGCGCCACCGCGACTCGGCCGCCTATGCCCAGAATGCCATCGTGCTCAACCTCGCGGTCGCGGGAGTGCTGCTCGGCGCCATGCTGGCCTGCATCCCGCTGTTCACGCACATGGGCCAGACGCCCGAGGTGGCCGACACGGCCGCACGCTTTTTCCGCTATATCGCCTGGTCGATGCTGCCGTTCGCGCTCTTCGCCTCGGTCAAGCAATTCCTCGAAGGGATCGGGGTGACCCACGTCGAAATGGTGATCGTCGTCGCCGGCAACCTGCTTAACATCGTGCTGTGCTACCTGCTGATCAACGGCGTCTGGATCTTCCCCGCCATGGGCGTCGAGGGGGCGGGCCTGGCCACCCTGATCGCACGTTGCGGCATGGGGGTGGCCATACTCGTCTACGTGGCATGCAAAACGCGTTTCCGGCGCTATTTTTCATTCTTCTCGGTGGCGAACTTCAACCTGCGGCGGCAACTCGAACTGATCCGCGTAGGCTCGCCGATCGCCCTGCAGACCGTGATGGAAGTGTCGGCCTTCGCGCTGACCACCATTATGATGGGATGGTTCGGGGCCGTGGCGCTGGCCGGGCACCAGGTGGCGATGACCATGTGCAGCTGCACGTTCATGGCCGTGGTGGCCATCTCGACCGCCACCACCATCCGCGTGAGCCACGAATTCGGGCGCGGCGACCTGCGCGAACTGCGCCGGGCGGCCAATGCGGCCTACCACCTGGGCGTGGTGTGGAACTTCGTGGCAGCGCTGGCCTTCCTCGCCCTGCGCCACCAGATCGGACGACTCTTCTCGACCGACCCCGAAGTGATCTCCATGGCCGGAATGCTGCTGATTTATGCCGCCGTATTCCAGATCTCGGACGGGGTGCAGAACATCTCGATCGGCATCCTGCGCGGGATGCAGGACGTTAAAAGCACCATGGTCATCGCATTCGTTTCCTACCTGGTCGTCAACCTGCCGCTGGGCTACCTCTGCGCATTCACCTTCGGGATGGGGCCCGGCGGGCTTTGGGTGGGATTCATCCTCGGCCTGACGGCGGCGGCGGCGATGCTCTCCGCGCGCCTGCGGAAAACCTACCGCCGCGTACGGTTCGGAGTATAACATAGGTGGTTTCTCGCGTTTTTTGTATATATTTGTCCGGATAAAAAAATGTATCCGGACAAAATAAAATATATCCGGGTGCCGGGAGGCACCGCCAAATATATCGCGATGGATTGCAAAAACAACGATAAAGATACCTGCAGTACGGATATGGGCCGCGGATCATGCTTCTGCGACTGCGGGGGCGAGAAACAGGCCCACGCGTGCGAGGGCTGCTACAAACTCCACGCCTACGACTGGCTCGAAGGGATGCCGCAGATGGCCCCCGAGGAGGATATCTTCGAAGTGCGCTTCAAGAACACCCGCAAAGGCTTCTTCAAAAACGTCAACAATATCCCCCTGGCGAAGGGTGACATCGTGGCCGTCGAAGCCAATCCGGGCCACGACATCGGCATCGTGTCGCTCACCGGCGACATGGTGGCCCGCCAGATGCGCCGCGTCGGATTCAACCCCCAGAACGGCGAATTCCGCAAGATCTACCGCAAGGCCAAACCCTACGACATCGAGAAATGGCAGGAAGCCATCGGCCTGGAACACCAGACCATGATCCGCTCGCGCCAGATCGCCGCCGACATGGGCCTGAACATGAAGATCGGCGACGTGGAGTACCAGGGCGACAAGATCAAGGCCATTTTCTACTATATCGCCGACGAGCGGGTCGACTTCCGCGAGCTGATCAAAGTGTTCGCCGAACAGTTCCACATCCGCATCGAAATGAAGCAGATCGGCGCACGGCAGGAAGCGGGGCGTATCGGCGGGCTGGGATCGTGCGGACGCGAGTTGTGCTGCGCGTCGTGGATCTCGGGCTTCGTGTCGGTCACCACCAACGCCGCCCGCCACCAGGAAATATCGCTCAACCCCCAGAAACTCGCCGGACAGTGCGGCAAACTCAAATGCTGCCTGGTCTACGAGTTGGACTCCTATATGGACGCCCGCAGGGATATGCCGCGGGTCAACCAGCCGTTGCAGGCCATGGACGGCGAGTATTACCATATCAAAAGCGATATCCTCGGCCGTACGATGAGCTTCAGCACCAGTCCCCATGAAATGGTAGGCCTGGTCACGCTGCCCGTCGAACGTGTGCGCGAGGTCATCGACGCCAACCGCAAAGGCCAGAAGGTCGACCGCCTCGAAGACATGAGCACGAAGGTGGCGGCGGCCGCCGACCCGGGTTTCGTGAACGCCATCGGAGAGGACAGCATCACCCGTTTCGACCGTCCCGGCGGCGGGCGCAGCCAGCGCAGGGGTCGCGGCGGACGCGGCAGCGAAGGCGCCAAAACATCGCAGGAACAACCGCAGGGCGACCGCCAGCGCCGTGACAACCGTCCGCAGGACGGCAACCGGCGCAACAACCGTCCGGGCGAAGGCCAACAGCCCAACCGCCAGCAGGGCCAGAAGCAGGACAGCAACCGTCCCGGCGCCCAGCAGGGCGGCAACCGTAACCACCAGGGCCGTAACCGGGGCCAGGGCGGGGAACAGCAACGCGCTCAAGGCCAGGGCGGCGAGCAGGGCCGCAATCAGAACAGCGAACAGAACCGTAACCAGGGCGGCAACCGTCCGCAGCGAGGCCAGGGCGGGGAACAGCAACGCAATCAAGGCCAGGGCGGCCGTGACGGCGGACGCAGCAACCGGGGCGGCCAAAATCGCAGCCAAGGCCAGGACGGCGGCAAAACCACGCCCGACAAAGAGTAACGCGCAAGGCGGCTGACCATGTGCTCGGGATATCGGCAAAAAGAAAGGATCACGACTGCCCGGCAGCCTTATGCCCCGCGGCCCACGCTTTCGGTACGTCCGCTGCAGCCGCAGGATGTACACTCCGGGGGAAATACGTCACGGCGATACCGGCCCTGCCTGAGGGCCGTGGCCGTGGTATGGACGCTGCTGGCCGGGGGATGCATCTCTCCGCAGACCGCCGTGACCGCCGATGTCGACCCGGCAGGCTGGGACGCGGCAGGCAAAGCCAGGGTCGCATTCGAAAACACGGACTCGCTGCGCACTTGCGAAATACGCATCGTGTTGCGCTACAACGGCTCCGCTCCCTCAAGGACCATACCCCTCGTGATCGAAACCGTGACGCCCGATTCGCTCGCCACGACCGAACGGGTGGCTGTCACGGTGCCGGCGCACCGGGGAATGGCGAGCGCAATGGACGAAACCTCGGCCGCCTACCGCACCGGAGTGAGGCTGGGCCGTACGGGACAATACGTTTTCACGATCTATCCCGCCCCCGGCCAAGCCCCGGTCAAAGGCATTACGGCCGTGGGACTCGAATTCATATAATATGCGTAAGCGGCCTTGCGGGTCGCCTGAATTCACGTTAATATGGGAAAAGACAAAGCCAGGCGGTTCGAGGAGAACCTGACCTTCAAATGTATGGTGCAACCCGGATTCGACGAGGTGTTCCACAAGGACCACGCGCTCAAAGGGCACTGGCACCGCGATTTTTTCGGCAACGACCATCCGATCGTATTGGAATTGGGCTGCGGCCGCGGCGAATACACCGTAGCCCTGGCCCGCAGGTATCCACACGTCAACTTCATCGGCGTGGACATCAAGGGCGCGCGCATGTGGCGCGGGGCCAAAACGGCCACCGCGGAAGGGCTGGCGAATGCCGCCTTCCTGCGCACGCGGATCGAGTTCATCTCGTCGTTCTTCGGCCCGGGCGAAGTGGCCGGGATATGGATCACCTTCCCCGACCCGCAACTCAAGAAGAACCGCGCCAAGAAACGCCTCACCTCGCCTTCGTTCCTGGCCTCGTACGCCGGTTTCCTGGCGCAGGGCGCACCGGTGCACCTGAAAACCGACAGCCGGCCGCTGCATGACTATACCCTGGCCGTGGCCCGCCACAACGGGCTGCCGGTCGAGGTGGCCTGTGCGGATATCTACGGCATGGGGATGGCGGACGAGTTACTCTCGATCAAGACCACCTACGAAACGCAATTCCTCGCCCGGGGGATGGCGATCACCTACCTGCGTTTCGGGTTGGGCGGCAGGACGGCGTTCGAGGCTCCCGATTTCGACGAAGGGGAATAAGGCCCGCAGCCGCCGGAGGGGGAACGTTGAGCCGCAGGCTTCGAAGCCTGCATAGTATTGTTTCCCCCGTTGCCCGCCTGCGCTCGTGAGCCCACCCGCCCTTCGCGGCGTTGCCGCAGGTTCCCTCCCTTTCGGTCGGGCAACCCGGGGACGACTCCGGTTGCGGCCCGGCATGGCCTCCGCCCCCGCCCTCAGCGTCGGTTCGCCCCCCCTGCGCCGGGCAGCCGCAGGCGGACCGCTTTCTTTGCAAAGATGATAATCACCACTTTATCCCGTAATCCCACCGCAGGCTACGGGGCAAAGTCGCCTGCGGCGACTGCCACATCCCGTGGCCCTAACCGATGCGCGCGAGGACAAAATCGAACCCGTTCGAATTATGCCGGGTAAGGGAAAAAAAGACCGCTTCGCGGTCTTACCTGCCGCCCCGCAGCCGCGGAAGATGGGGAGAGGATCGCCGCAACCGACGCTGCGGGCGAGGGCAGGGGTCGCTTGCGAACTATGCCGGGCCGCGAGGAGAAAACCCATGCCGCGCATGGGTAACCGGGGTGGCGGGATATTGAACCCTTAGAGATTAAACCACTGGCACACGAGCCCCTATCCCGGACCAACGCCGACTCACGATCGCGCCTTGCGGTCAAAGGATTGACCCCGGATGGTGTAGCCGAGGCTCCAGTAAAGGAACTGCGCCCGCGAGAAATGCGACGCGCGGATGCCGAACGTGCCGAAAAGGTTATCTTTCAGGTAGATCTTCAGGCCGAGCACCTGGTACATCCGGTCATCGGCACGGTTCCCCCAAAGCAGGTTCCAGCCCATGCTGGCAAACACGGAGTAGCGCGCCAGGGTCAACTCGCCGCGCAGAGATAACCCCAGCGAGAACCGGTCGGACATCGGCCCTTTCTCCGTACGCTCGTAGAGTTTGCCGTCGGAGGGATTGACCTGCCGCCAGACGCGTACCCCCGTACTCTCGTCATAGATCAGGTCGGCGCCCGGCCCCCACTTGACCTTGTAATTTTCGGCGAACATCATGCTGTAACTCAACCCCAGCACGGCAAACTTCTCAAGACGGTATTCGGAAGGCAAACCGGTACCGGTCGTATCGATCTGCGCCTGGCGGGACGAGATGACCATCGTCAGGTCATGGTCGATGTGGCGGCGGAAAGCCGGGGGCACCAACGAGGGGTCGTAGGCGAGGGATATGGCGTCGCGGTTAAAGTTGCACACCAGCGAAACCATCGGCGCAGCCATGTTCATCCCGGCATTGGGCTGGCGCGAGTCGCCGTTCGAGCAATGCATGACATTGAAGCCGAAGTCGATATCCAGCATCGGGGTCGCCATCCACTTGAAGTAGACATCCAGCCCCACGAACACGTTGACCGACGAGCCGATGGCGATGTTCAGCGGATTGGTGAAAGGATCGTAAGGCTCCCAGCCGAACGACATGCCCAGATTCCATTCGTAATTGAGCGCAATGCGGGGGCTGATGCGTGCCAGACGGGCGCCCGAAAAGATATAGGCCGCCATCGGGTTGCCTATTTCGCCCTGGTGCTTGTAGAAACTGGCCGCCCAGAAGCCCACCCCGCCATACGGCATCCCGTATGCGATATCCTCCCAACTATCGCCGCGCGACAGCAGTCCGTATTTGAACGAAATCGACGAATAGCCTTTCGGACCGCCGTGATCACGTATGTAGTCGTTCGTTTTGAATACCACCCCGTCGCGTTGCTCGATGGCGATGAACTGCGGCTGGCGGCGGAAAGTGCTCAATTCGGAAGGCTTCTCCGCCGGCACGGTTTCCTGGGCATACGACCGGATCGCGCCGGGGGCGAAAAGCAACGACAACGCGAGGATACGGCTTATCTTCATACCCGTCATCCCCCTCAGCGCAACAACAGCCCTCCGGCCACACGCTCAGCCTCATCGGCGCCTTTCAGAATGCCCAGCACGGTCAGCGCAAAGCCGAACGTCAGGCCCGGGCCGCGGCCCGTTATAATATCGCCGTCGACGACCACCGCATCCGTGACCACCTCGGCGCCGCGCAGGTACTTCTCAAACCCGGGATAAGCCGTGGCGCGTTTGCCCTCCAGCAACCCCATGCCCCCCAGCACCATCGGCGCGGCACAGATCGCCGCCACTTTGCCTCCTGCGTCCGTATGGGCGCGGATCAGATGTTTCAGGCCGTCATACCTGTCAAATTCGGGCGTGCCTCCGGGCACTACCAGCATCTTCGCACCACGGTAATCGGCCTGCGCGAACATTTCGTCGGCAACGACTTCCACATCGTGGCTGCCGCGTACCGTGCGCGAACCGGTCAGCGAAACCGTCGAAACCCCGACCCCGCCCCGGCGCAGGATATCGACCGTCGCCAGGGCCTCGATCTCCTCGAACCCGTCGGTAAGGAATAAAAATACTTCTTTCATCGTTATATTTTTTAGGGTATGCGGACACAAACCCGGATGTTCGGCGTCGAAAGGCGTTTTTTTATTATGCAAGTTAAATTCTCGGGGCAATGCCGGGATCCCGGCGGGAAGATTTAACGAAACAGAACGGAAAAACGGCCTGAAGACGGGCGGGCGGATTTGTGCCGACACGCCCCGGTCCCGCAAAGATATGAATTTAAGCGGCGACCTTCATAAAAACCTGGAAACATCATTCAGAAAAACCTTTTTTTACTATATTTATCCGAACAAACTCATGAGTCCGAGTGCCGGGAGGCACTTTTTTATCATTTTTTTCCTTATTTTTGCCATATAACCCGCTAAGGCATGACCAGAAAACTACTTCCGATTTTTTTCCTGTGCCTGGCCGCCACTTCCGCATCCGCCCAGCCGGCCGTCGTCAGCGCAGGCAAATGGAGCGTGGCGTACGATCCCGGGTCCGGCGCCGCCCGGATCCTCCGCAACGGCACCATGGTACTCGACAGCCTCTACGCATCGACCAAGGTCGACGGAAAAACCTATCCCGCCAACGGGCGGAACCGCATCACCACGTCGCAAACCGCGGACAGCACCGTCCTCGAAATCGACATATACTTCTATAAGTATATCTTCTCGCGGGTGTTCACCATCTATCCCGGGATCGACCGCGTGTCTACCTACGCCACCATCGAATCGGCCGACGGGCGTATCGCCGTCGAAAACATCATCCCCATATCGGGGTACATGGGCAGCGGAGTGATCATCATGGCCGGCTATTACCCGCCCTGGGACTACGAGGTGCGCACCAACCGGAAACAAAACATGCACGTTTCCTATAAACTCTCCTCCGGCGGCAATGCCTGCGTCGAAGCTCCCTCGGTCCGCTCCGGTTCCGTATTCATCATCCCCAAAGAGGAATTGCAATAACAAATCCTCATTCCGGGTTTGGACTGAAAAGACAAAAGCGCACCGTAAATACGGTGCGCTTTCACTGTCAGGCGATCCCTGGGGATCAGAACGGAAGGTCGTCCACCTCGTCGGCCTTGGAGGGCATGGGGGCCATATCGGTTGCGGCGCCGGACGGAGCGCCTCCCTGGGGCGCATAACCGCCGCCGAATGCGGGCGCGGCAGCGTAATTGTCATAGCCTTGAGGGGCTTCCTGCGCGGCGGTTTTGCGTTGCAAGCGCCATGCGCGGGCCTCGGTGAACCAGCGGCCGTTATGCTCGCGCGATTCGAGGTTGATCGACACGGTGACGTTCTCGCCTTCACGCAACGAAGCCCCCTCCTGGGCTTTGTCGCCCCAGAAGGCCACGCAAACTTTCTTGCTGAATTCACCCGGAAGATCGAATACCACTTCCTGCTTGGTCCATTCGCCGCGTGCACCCTGGCCCTTGACCACCGGGAGCACCCTGTATACTACGCCTTCGAATTCCATAACGCTATTCTTCTACGATGGTGATACCGAGGATCAGGTCACCCTGGCGGATGGCGTCGATCACGTCCAGGCCTTCGATCACGCGGCCGAACGTGGTATGCATGCCGTCCAGGTGGGCCGTATTGTCACGGCTGTGGCAGATAAAGAACTGCGAGCCGCCGGTATCGCGGCCGCGGTGGGCCATCGACAGCACGCCGCGGTCGTGGTGTTGGCGCGGGGCGGAGGTTTCGCACTTTATGGAGTAGCCGGGGCCGCCTGCGCCCGTACCGTCGGGGCATCCGCCCTGGATCACGAAGTTGGGGATCACACGGTGGAACGTCAGGCCGTCGTAGAAGCCGCTGCGGGCCAGTTTTTCGAAATTGGCGACGGTACCCGGAGTCTCTTTCTCGTAGAGTTCGGCCTTCATATCGCCCTTTTCGGTGCTGATGATTGCGTATTTCATGGAATTGTAAGGTTTATCGCGCAAAGATAGAAAAAAATTTACGGATTTTATTCCCTTTGTCCGTGGTGTGTGGAGCGCCGGAAGTTCGCGCTGCGGGTATAGGCATTTCTCCGTTGCGCAACACGAAAAACGGTTCCCGACGGAAACCTCGGCCCGCAGCCACCCGGCGAGAAGGACCAAACCTCCGTGACCTTCGGTTCTTTCTTCCGCCGGCTGCGGGCTGCCCGGAAACCGCAAAAAACGGCCTGCCGATGCATCAGCATCGGCAGGCCTACCCAACTTAATGTATTGATTATGAAAAAAACTAATCAAGCCCCTGGCTACGGTTTCACAACTCTTCCGGAGGCTCATATATAAAACGCCGCCATGCATATTTTATTTTATAGATTTATATAAAATATAAGTAAAATCTATAATTGTGCGGATCGGCCGGAAATTTGTACCTTTGCCCGCAAACGACAGACTATGGAACCCCTGAATTTCGACCCCGACGGCGTGGGCATTGCCAACGGCAACTATTTCGGATTGCCTCAACAGCCTGAAAATTGCGATCTGGTGTTGGTTTCCGCCCCCTGGGACGTGACCACTTCGTATGGCGACGGCGCCTCGTTCGCCCCCGACGCCATGATCGAGGCTTCGATGCAGGTCGACCTCTACGAGCCGCTCTACCCCGATGGGTGGCGCCGCGGGATCGGTACCGCGGGCATCGACTACTCGATCCAGGACCGCAGCGCGTTCCTGCGTCCCGAAGCCCGCCGCGTGATCTCGTTCCTGGCCACCGGCAGCGAACCCAACGACCACATACGCCGCAGGATCGCACGCGTCAATGAAGGCTCGGCGGCTCTCAACGCCGAAATTTACGAGGAATCGAAACGCTGGCTCGACGCCGGCAAGATCGTGGGCCTGGTCGGGGGCGACCACAGTACGCCTTACGGGCTGATCCGCGCCGTGGCCGAGCGGGAGGGAGAGATCGGCATCCTGCACGTCGATGCACACGCCGACCTCCGCGAGGCTTACGAGGGGTTCGAGTTTTCGCACGCTTCGATCATGCATAACGTAATGACCCGCCTGCCGGGCGTGTCGAAACTGGTGCAGGTGGCCGTGCGCGACATGGGCGCCGCCGAAGCCGCCATGGCCGCCACGGACCCGCGCATCGAACAATTCACGGATTACCACCTCACGGCGGCCATGTTCGGCGGCGAAACGTGGAAGGCCGTTTGTGAGCGCATCATATCGCGCCTGCCGCAGAAAGTGTACGTGAGTTTCGACATCGACGGCCTGTCGCCCGACCTGTGCCCGCATACGGGTACGCCGGTGCCGGGAGGGTTGTCTTTCGCCCAGGCCGTATGGCTGGTCCATGCGCTGGCCCTGTCCGGGCGGCGCATCGTGGGCTTCGACCTGTGCGAAGTGTCGCCCTCGCACAATGACGAATGGGACGCCAACGTAGGTGCGCGTATGCTTTACAAACTGTGCAACCTGGCCCTGAAAAGCAATGCCTGAGCGTGGCCCTATTCTTGCAGACTTACGCCCTGATAATGAAAAACTATCAAAAAATAGGCATGTGCGGCTCAATGTTGGATTAAAATGTGTAAGTTTGCAGCCTGAACACGCATGAAACGCATTAAAAGCCTTAAATAAACCTGTAAATTAAACCGAAAGATGAAAAAACTGTTAGTTGTCGTTGCAGCGGCCGGTGTGCTTCTGAGCGCTTGCAACACCGGTTCTTCGAGCCTGAAGACCGAAGCCGATTCGTTGGCCTATTGCATAGGCGTCGACTTGGGCATGTATGTGAAAAACGTTGACAGCACGCTGAACGTCAATGTGATCGCTACCGCCATCAAAGATGTGATCAACAACAAGAAGAAAATCGAGCAGGAAGACGCCATGAATTTCCTGCGCGAATATTTCACCGTGCGCAAGCCCAAGAAAGCCCTCGAAGAGTCGAACAACTGGCTCCAGAAGATAGAAAAAGAAACCAAAGGCATCCAGAAAACCGAAAGCGGCCTGATGTACATGGTGGAAAATCCGGGTTCGGACGTGAAAGCCGTCAACGACAACGACCAGGTTCGCGTGATGTATAAAGGCACGCTGCCCAACGGCGAGGTATTCGACTCGTCGTACGACCGCGGCGACACCGCCCAGTTCGCCCTTAACCAGGTGATCCGCGGCTGGACCGAAGGCATGAAGCTCGTCGGCGAAGGCGGCAAGATCAAACTGTGGATTCCCTCGGACCTCGCGTACGGCGAAGCCGGCACCCATGGCGGCCCGATCGGCCCCAACCAGGCTATCGCATTCGAAGTGGAGTTGGTTCAGGTGCTTCCCGCCGCTCCTGCCGAAGAAGCAGCCAAGACAGCAGCCAAATAATCAGGCCAACCTGCAATAAGAAAAGGCGTCCCGGTGTCGGGACGCCTTTTTTGTGCCTTCCGGATACCTCCCGGCACCCGGAAGATCGGCGGCCGCCACCCCGCAAGGTCACGAAAGAGATTCGCCCCGACTCCCATCGCAGGAGAATCGGCGGACTGTCCCATATAAGATTCGGCAGGTGGCTCCGGCCCTTGCTGTCCGGTCGTATCAGCCAGGCCTTCAGCCTGCATCCTTCCGGCGCGGAGAGCCGGACCTCCGTGACCTTCGGTCCTTTTCTTCCGCCGGCCGCAGGCGCGGCAGGGACAACTCCCCCGCCGGAGAATCGGCACCCCCGATCCCCAAAGGCCCCGCAAACGGGTTGGCCCCGGCCCGTGCCTGCGACTGCCGGGGTAACCGCCACATCCTGCGGCCCGGCGATTTCATCGTCGCCCCCGCAGCCGCGGGATGTGATTTTTTTTATTACCTTTGTAAACACAATCAAAAACCAGAACCTATCGACTAACCGACAAACGACATAAGGCCTGCTTAGGAGTTACGCGCGTCAAAACTAGGAATCTTGTACCGTAACTTCCAGAATCGAGCAATAGGCAGCCCGGGGTGTATCCGACAAGGATACCCTTGGGCGCAGCATATTTCTGATTCTGAGGGTTATCCTAGTACCTGACGCGCGAGATTTATGTCTGCGTCCTTTTTTGTGCCCTATGGAAAATATTTTTGAAATGGAGTTGGTCTACGAACTCTCCCGCCTGCGCATGTACGATGTCTGCATCCGGTTCGACGGCTATGACCGCCAGGGCGTCCGTATGCCGACGTTCACCATGTATACCATGCTCCGCACGATGTTGCTGCGTTTTCCGTCCTGCCACCACGCCGAGCTGTCGATCCATATCCACCCGCGCCTGCCGCCGAAAAGGAAGGCGGTTTTTCCCTGTCTTCCGGCTTCGCTGCTCCTGCGGTGCAACGATGAGAGGATCGGATGCGAAATCCTCTCGGTCAACTACCGCGAAGGGATCCAGGTCGGGCCGGTGCCGCTCGCCCGGCCCGGGGAAGTTGTGCAAAGATGACGGCGGTGGCGACCGAGATGCAGCCGATGCAGATGAACGAGGCATGGAAGGCGAAGAGGCCGTCCGGGGGCCGTCCGGGGCCGCCCACCTCGCGGAACAGCGCCAGCAGCACCGCCGCCAGCGCCACCCCGAGGCTCATCGAGAAGATCATCACCACCGAGAGCAGCGTGTTGCCGTTGCCGGCCCGGGCGTCGGGCAGGTCTTTGAGCGTGATGCTGTTCATGGCTGAGAATTGCAGCGAGTTGATCCCCCCGAACACGAACAGCAGCAAGTACAACAGCGGGCCCTGCGACGACACCAGGCTGAAACACGCCAGCACGGCGCCCATCGCCACGGTGTTCCAGACCAGGGTGGCGCGATAGCCTGCGCGCCCGATGAGCCACACCCCGGGACGTTTCACCAGGATGCCCGACACCGCCATCGGCAGCATCATCAGTCCCGATTTCAACGGCGGGTAACCCAGTCCGACCTGGAAGAACAACGGCAGCAGGAACGGCACACCGTTGCTGCCTATGCGTGAGAAGAAGTTGCCGAGGATGCCGACCCTGAATGTGGCCACGGAAAACATTCCCGGCGGGAAAAGCGGTTCCCTGGTGTGGGTCGAGTGGAGCCAGTACCAGGCCAGGGCGATCGTTCCCGCCACCACGAGCATCGCCGCCGAGGCACGCCTCAGCCCTAATTCCACCACCCCGTCCAGGGCGTAGGAGATCGCCGCCATGCCTGCCGCGATCATCAGGAAACCGCTGAGGTCGAACGCCGGCGTATGTTCGGGGCGCGAGTCGTCCATGAAGAGATAGGAAAATACGAAGCCCGCGATGCCCACGGGGATATTGATCAGGAAGATCCAGTGCCATGAGAACGTCCCGGAGAGCCAGCCGCCGAGCGTAGGGCCCAGCAACGGCCCTATGAGCGCGGGGATGGTGACGAAACTGATCGCCCGCAGGAACCGCTCATGCGGGAATGCACGCAACACCGCCAACCGCCCTACGGGTTGCAGCATCGCGCCGCCCATGCCCTGCAACACGCGCGAGAGCACCAGCTCGGTGAGGTTTGACGACACCGCGCAGAAGAACGACCCGGCCGTGAAAAGCAGCAGCGACACCAGGTAGACCCTGCGCGTGCCGAAACGGTCGGCCAGCCACCCGCTCACCAGGATCATCACGGCCATCACCAGCGTGGACGACACCACCACCGACTGCATCCGCAGCGGATTCTGGCC
Organism: Rikenellaceae bacterium; assembly: GCA_031551595.1. Classification (GTDB taxonomy): domain Bacteria; phylum Bacteroidota; class Bacteroidia; order Bacteroidales; family Rikenellaceae; genus JAVBOW01. The sequence goes on from JAVBNK010000034.1 coordinate 21,976, forward strand.
GAGGCTTTCGGCCATGACAGGCAGGGCGGTGTTGACGATGGTCGTGTCGAGGGTCTGCATGAAGTAACCCACGGCCACCAGCCACAGCAGTATGTTCGGCCGTACGGATTGCTGCATAACGGTCTTTTTGCGGTGTCCTGCCGCATTCCATGCAAATTTGTGGCCGTTCGTATGCGGGTGGCGGCGTCCGGATGGTTTTCGCCCGGCGCTTCGCCGGGCCCCGCGGCGACGGCTATGTGCCCGCAGGGATAGTCCCGCGGAAAATACTACCTTTGACGCATGGACCCCGTCGAAAAGGAATATTTTACCCGGGCCGTGTATGGGATCGCCAGGCTCATACCGCCGGGCCGCGCCACGAGTTACGGTGCGATCGCCCGTGCGGCAGGCCACCCGGAACTGTCGCGCCTGGCAGGGCGGATCATGTCGCACAGCGGCGGCGACGGCGTCCCGGCGCACCGTGTGGTGAATAGCCGGGGAATACTTACCGCCGCCGCCGCATTCGGCGGTGCGGGACGCCTGGAGCGCCTGCTGGAAGCCGAAGGGGTGGAGGTGCGGTCGGGGCGTATCTGCCGTTGGCGCGAGGTGTTCTGGGACCCGCTGGCGGAGATCGTGCCGAAAGAATAAGGAAGCCTTGGAAACGATGTTTCCAAGGCTTCCCGGTGATCGGGCGTTGGCCTGCTGCCGGACGCACTGGCGGCGTCGGGGCGGCGCCAGGGCAGGGTCGCCCGTCCGGAGGAGCCTTGCCGAATAAACTACCCCGCAGCTTGCTGGGGAGAGGGTTGCCGCGAGCGGCGGGGTATTTAACCCTTAGAGATTAAAGGCCGCGATTGCCCCGGGCAATCGCCGACCGACGCCAAGCCGGGCGCCATCAAACTCATTGGAATGGCCGGGCCGCGAAGCAGGAAAAGTCTGCAACGCAGGCTTACATCCCGCGGTTCGAAACCTTTAATCTCTAAGGGTTAAATTCCCTGCCGGTTTGGTTTCCCATGCATCGCATAGGTTTCCTCCCCGCAGCCCGGCATAGTTCGCAAGCGACCCCTGCCCTCGCCCGCAGCGTCGGTTGCGGCATTACCGCTATTCATATCCCGCGGCTGCGGGGGCGACGCTTCAGCGTCGAGCCGCGGGATGTGGCAGTTGCCTGCGGCAACTGCACCCTTACAATAATACCCCGTCGCTTGCTGCGGGGGTTGTTTATTTTCGACCCCGCAACCGGCGATGCGGGCGAGGGCAGGACCAGAGATTTACCTGAGGTATGCCGAATGCGGGGAGGAAACCTATGCGATGCATGGGCCACCGGGGCGGCGGGGTATTGGGACCTTTAGGGCTTAAAGCGGCACGGAATTATTGCCGAAAGTATTCTTCCCGTATTTTCCGGGGCAGTTTTTTTACCACTTCTTCGACCGAATGACGGATCCACCGTTTTACGGTATCGTCGTCCATGTCGCCGCCCGGGATGATGCAGTTCCAGTATTTTTTGTTGAAATGCCATGCCGCGGACACGCTGGCATAGCGTTCGCGCAATTCGACGGCCTGCGCGGGGTCGCATTTGACCGAGAGTTTCAATTCGGGATCGCACAGGGGTATGACCGCGAACCACTTGCCGAAGACCCTGAAAACGAGATACTCGTCCCCGAACGGCATATCCTCGGTCGCTCCCTTGAGCGAGAGGCAGTATTCGCGCAGTTCTTCGATATCCATGGCCGCAGGTTATTGTCCGGACGTTCCGGCCAGGGGGCCGTACTGTACTACCTCCTCGATCCGGGCGTCTTTGAGGATGACGCGTTTGTCGCGGTCCAGCAGGTAGAGGCACGGGATGGCCTTTAGGTCGTAGAGCCGTTGATTGCGTATCGTTTCACCCTCGTCGTAGCCGTTGATCCACTCCGCGGGATATTCCGTTTTGCGCCACGCTCCGAGGTCCGCGTCCGGGTAAACGGCCAGTACGGTGACCGCGCGGCCCACGGCCGGCCATTGGATCAGGATCTCTTTGATGCGCCGGCAATCCTCGCAGTCGGGGTTGTTGAAAAACAATAACGTATATTCTCCCTTTACCTCGTGCATACGGGCTTTGCGTCCCCGGGCGGTGGTGTAGGTGAAATCGGCGGCGATATCCCCCGGGCGGTTTCTGAGCGCCATCGAAAGCTGGTCGCGGGGACGGAGCTTATGCAGGTCGCCGATCCTGTCCGAGGCGTCGATATATTGCAGCACGGGAATGTAAAGTTCTTCGTCGCGCATGGGCGAGTTGGGGTCGTAAAGGTATTTTTCGGCCAGCCCGGCGAAATGGGCGAAAACGGCGCTGTCGGCGCTGAACGCCTTGTCCATCAGGATTTCGACCGAGCGGGCGGCTTCCGCGGGGGTGGCTACGCCCAAGACCTGCAGGTAGTCGGCGAAGGCCTGCTCGGTGACGGCGGGATTATGGACGAGGGCCGTGTCGGCGAAGTCGTACAGGTCCCAGTAGTGTGCGGAGAGGTAAGCCGCGCGCGCTTCGGGAGCCACCAGCGTGGAGGGAACGTCGGGGAGGCGGAAGCGTGCGGGGGCATCCGCCGCTTTCCTGCCTCCGCCACAGGCGGCGAGCAGCACGGCGGCGATGGCCGCGGCGTACAGGTATGTTGTCCTTTGTGCCATCGATTCGGAATTATGTTCCAAAAGTAGCGATTTTTTTTATCCATCCCGCGAGGGTCCGGGGCGATACGCTCCTAACGTAACGTGAGTTGCGCTTAAGGAATCGTGTGATGTGTTTGTTTTCCGGTATCAAATTTCGCGATTCCTTAAGCACGGCTCGCGTGAACGGCTTCGAAAGAATCCCTATTGGTGCGGATAACCCCACCCCTACCCGCCCCTTTCAAAAGGCGGGCGTGCAAATGGCTATTAATAGCCCTTTTCCCATGGGAACCATGAGTTGCATAAACGCAACTCACGTTAACGTGAGTCCGGGACCATGGACGTATCGGGCATATGGTATCTCATTCTGTTGCCGCAGACCCCTTATCCCGGCCTCACGTTCATATACATGCGGGAACCCCGGCGATGGGGGCTCCTGCATTTCATGGCGGTATAAAACTTATTCCGCGTTCAGGTTCACCGGCTTCGTCGTCGAAGTGTAGGTTTCGTCATTGGCGAACGTAACCGAGATCGTGAATGTGAAAGTATCGGCAGCCGCCGGATTTGTTGTCAAATGGCAGTATAACAAATCGCCGATATAAGGTTTCTGCGACAGGTCGACCCCGGCCAGCGGGGATTTGCGGAAAAAATGGGGAACGTCATCCTTGGTTACGCGGTCATACGTCCCGGCCAACGGTTGATAACCGTTTTGCACGAAAGAATATGCATCGTCATAGAAAACCGTGAAATAGTCAGCCAGATTGGTTCCTGCGGGATGCGTGGCGTCATAGGCCTTGTCAGCGGTGATCCTAAGCGTCTTGACCGGCACAATGATCGCCGAAGCCGCTACCGGTTTCACGAAATCGTACACCTCTTTATTGTAACCGTGATCGCCGATCTCGTCGATGGTTTGCAGGTACAATTCGCGGCGGGGATCGAATTTATCGTCGCTTATCCCTGTCCTTCCCAAAGTGATTTGAAACAGGATACCGTCGCCGGCAGAATAGACTTTATCCGCATGAACCGCATCTGCTCCTGCAGAAATCAGTTTATTTTCTTCATCCACATAAAAGCCGGAGCGGGCTTCGGCATACACACCATCACTATCTACGAATAAACTAATGTATGAGTCGAGGACATAGAGTTTCGGACCTCTGGGGCCACCATATTTTTCACAACTGACCCAACCCAACACGGGCAGTAAGAACAAAAGAAATTTGCTTTTCATCATTTTAATCAGTTTTTGCGAATTTCAGGCCAAATACTAACTTTATATTGGAAGTTACCGGACTGTCCCTCGGTTGTTTCCGCTCTTGAGGAAGGACTCTCCGGCCCTTGCAGTTCATTGAAGACGCCTGCGGCATAATATCCATTCCCTGCTCCGCCATGACCCCAATTATGATGATGTAGTTTCAGAGGAACAGCCTGAGGCAAAGAAGCCTTCAGGCTAACCGGTGAATTATCTGATATTCTGCGCGTTTCGGTAAACGTCGTATAGTAGCGGATACCAGAAACCAAACCATCAATAACCCAAGTATGTCCTCCAGAGTACTTTGTAGAAACAGTTATTCCCAAAACTTTCGATTCTTTTTTTGTGTCATAGCCATCAATCAGAACGGGACGCCTATTCCTTAGGCTATTACTTACCCTCTCTTCAGTAAATGAATATCCAGAATTGAACATTAGCGAGGATACCCTATATCCATTATTTGACAAATATGCAACTAAGTTTTTAGTATCGGCACCACTTTGACCGTCCTCTTTTTGTGTCATGCCGATCGCTTTCCCAACTTGATACGTTAACGTAGCTGCTTGATTTCTAATTGGGTCAAGGGCATTTGCCATGTCATTAATCCATTGATAATAACTGCCATCACGTTGCCAATTTGCCCCCGAATATTGATTCAATTCGTCCCAATTCAAAGTTACGCCCGCAATAGTTGTGGGATGTTTATACATTGCCATAACATGACAGCCTGCGATGGCAACGCAGCCTGCCAATGCGCGTCCATTCGAGGTCGCAATACCAGGCCAAAGAGGCATTTGATCATTGAAAGGAGGACGTTGACTCCATTCTGTGGGAACCAGGGGGCTTATATGCGCCAGGATATTCTCCGATGTCATCACTGTATTTACCACAGTATATGTGTCATCAGCTCTGGTTGCAGGATATGAGTCAATTAAAGATTGAAGCCCTACTTTCTCATATATAGAGTTAATCAGAGAATCTTTCACCTGCTCGAATTTAAGAATCTCCCTCACCGCATAGTCTTCCGCCATACTCAGAAAAAGACATAGCCCATCATTTTCTAAGCTTTCTCCCTTTTCAGGTAAATTTCCAGCTTCACTTATACCTAATACCAGATCAGGTATCCGGGCATCCGCAGCGATGATAGCATATCCCATATCATCCTCAAAATTTATTGCATAGGCTAGCACTTCGGGTATGGTAATTTTATCGCCATTCTGGGACCGGGTATTCGTCTGTGCACTGATATTTCCCGTACCAGAATATGTCATTGGTTTAATGCTTTTGATCGTTCTGGGTGATGCGGAGCGCGTAGCAGGATCAGATTCCAAAATGGCAATAAACCGACTTGCCAATTCAATAGCTTTCACTTCATCGATTGTCGTTTCATTATTCTCCCCGTAGGCTGTTAGTACCCGAAGTTCATCTTCGGTAAACTCCAAATCATTGCCACCTGCATTGAAATCATTTT
>JAVBNK010000155.1:0-12229 GCA_031551595.1 Rikenellaceae bacterium
GTTGTGGGAAACCGCCCTGGGCCATACACAGACCATTTTCGATGCGAAATTCCCGGCGTTCGAGGAAAAATACCTCGTCGAAAGCTCGTTCGAATACCCGGTGTCGGTCAACGGCAAGCTGCGCTTCAAAAAGGAGTTGCCGCTGGGCATCGCCCCCGCCGAAATCGAAGCGGCGGTCTTGGCCGACGAACAAACAGAAAAATATCTCGAAGGCCGCGCACCCAAAAAAGTGGTGGTCGTGCCCGGCAAGATCATCAATATCGTGATTTAACACCCTAACCGTCAGTGACGCGTAAGCGGGGCCTGTGAAAAGCAGGCCCCGCTTTTATTTTCGGACCACTATTTGCATGACGTTACCAATAGGTTAATTCATGGCATGAAACGTCACCAGGCATTGCATTTCGCAAATATCCTGTGTAAATTTGACTGGTTTATATCCCTGCGAAACATCGCGGAAAGAACGATAATTAAAACCTGCATACGTATGAAAAATCTGAGTTTAAAGTGGATGGCCGTCCTGGCGGCGGGATTTTTCGGATTTGCCTCGTGCAATACCGAGGACGTGAAACCGAATGTGCCGCAGATCAGCGTGGAAGGCGGCAATGTGGTCTACGTCAGCTCGACCGGAGGCCAGTTCCAGGTCGATGTGAAATCGAACCGCGACTGGACCGTCACCATTCCCGACGACGCGGGCTGGCTGCTGGCCGACCCGAAGAGCGGCAGCGGCGACGGGACGATCACCTTCGACTACGGACCCAACAGCTACATCCAGCAGGAAACCGTAGTGAAGATCGCCACCTCGACCGTTTATGTGAACCTGCTCGTGATCCAACAGGGCCAGGTGGCCAGTTCGGTGCTGCTTTATGAAAGCATGGGGACGGCCACCGTTTCCGCCAACACCCCGGTTTCGAGTTTCACCTCATGGTTGAAAGCCGGCACGGGCGCACAGAACGTCACCTACACCGGGACTTCGAACATGAGCATCCGCACCACGATGAACTCGGCGGGCGCATATCCGGACGCTTCGGGCGGCAACGACCTGTTCTTCGGCGGCGGCACCAACTCATTCACCATCACCGGCATCGCCACCGGCGACCACCCCCAGGCCATCATCTCGTTCGGCTGCTCGAGGGCGGGCAGCGACGGCAGTTCCTATGCGCCTTTCGTCAATGACGACCTGGTCCTCACCTACCAGGCCAACGGCGGTGCGGAAACCCCCGTGGGCTACCAGCGTGAAGATCCCAACGGCTGGGGCGTGGCTACGGCGACGATCGACCTGCCGGCGGGTACGACCTCCCTCAACCTGAAATTCACCTCCACGGCCAGCAGCGTAATCCGCGTGGACGACATCAAGGTGGTCGGACTGGGCGGCTCGCAGACCACCACCCCCGTGGTCCGCACCGGCGCCGTCGAAAACCCGACCCCGACCGGAGCCGACGTGAGCGCGCTTTATATCTACGAATTCCCTTCGCCCGCGGTCACCGTGTTCGGCATCATGTGGAAAGAGGCCGCGGCGGCCAGCTATCCCGCAGCCAACGTCAAAAACTCGACGACCCCCGATAATCCCTCGTTCAAAACCACCCTTACAGGCCTTACGACCGGCACGGCATACGTCTACCGCGGCTATGTGACCACTTCCGACGGCCAGAGTTACTACGGCGAAGAGGTGCAGTACACCCCGCAGCCATCCCTCGGAGCGACGATATGGAATGAAAACGTAGGCGGTACGGCGGTCACGGCCACCACCAAGATCGCCAACTTCAACGCCTGGGGCAAAACGGGTCCGGGTTCGTCGGGCGTGACCTACGCAGGTTCCGCAGGGGAAAATGCCACGTCGGGCACCGACGGTATCACCATCCGCTCGTCGGCCCCGGTGTCCACCGGATGCTATACCGACGCCTCGGGCGGCAACTGCATCTTCTTCGGCACGAACACCGCCGGCAACGACGTGACCGAATTCACCGCCACCGGCATCACTTTCTCCGGGCAGGACAACGTGACCCTTACGTTCGGCGCCAGCAAGTCGCAATTCGTCACCGGCACGGGCAACGTCCAGGACTACTTCAAATACAGCGAATTCAAACTCTTCTACTCGTTCGACAACGGCGCCACGTGGACGCAGAGCTATTTCACACGCGACGTACTGCCCGACCCGACCAAGACCTACGGCTACTGCCGCGCCGTGATCCCGTCGGCGGGCAGGACCGGCATCGCCCTCAAATGGGAATCGAACGAGCCGAGCGTGTACCGCCTCGACGACATGATCCTCTCGCAGGGCGGCACCCCGATCACGCTGCCGGCCGCACCGTTCGTGTACAGCGGCGCGACCGTCACCGACCGCACGGCTACCACGGCCACCGTCAGCGGCAACTCGTTCTACTATCCGGCCGGTACGCCGACCGAAGTGGGCGTACAGTACCGCAGAAAAGGGACGCAGGACACGTTCACCCGCGTAGCGGCATCCTCCGTCACGGAATTCTTCAGCGTGACCCTGACCGGCCTGGCCGCCGAAACCGAATACGAATACCAGGCATACGCTACGGTCGGCGCGACAACCACCGCCGACCAGGTGCAGTCGATGAGCTTCACCACCACGATGGCCGACAACCGCTATGCGTGGACGACCACCGTGGGGACCCAGGAAGTCAGCGGCAACACCACCCTGGCCGCATTCAACGCCCTCACCCCGCCCGCCGGATGGGACACCGGCGGTACGGGCAGCGTCAACGTCCTCTATGCCAACGAGGGTTACACCAGCGATATCCGCAAGACGGGCATATCGTCGGGCTACGAAAACGCCTCAGGCGGCAACAACATCTTCTTCGGCGCCCTCCAGAACGGCGTCAGCCGGTTCCTGGTCAACAACGTCAATGTAAACGGGCTGTCGGGTAACGCCACCCTCCGGTTCGGCGCCACGAACAACGGCACTTTTGCGAGCAGCAACCTGAAACTCTACTACTCGCAGGACGGCACGGCCTGGACCGAGGCGACCTACACCTATACCAAAGGCAGCGGCAACTGGGGCTACTGCAACGTGGCGATCCCCGTTCCGGGCACGAGGCTCCACCTGAAATGGGAAGCTACCGTAGCCAGCCTATGCCGCATCGACGATATGTCCTTAGTCACCGCTTCGGGCGAGGTGGTGGGCGCAGCCGCCGACCCGGCGGTCGCCACCGCGGCCGCATCGGGGGTCGCCGATGTCGCGGCCACCCTCAACGGCAGTTATTCGGGCCCGGGCACCGTCACCGAAACCGGGTTCATGTACAAAACGACGGGAGCCAACGAATACACGAAAGTGGTCGCCGCAGGCACGGCCTCGCCTTTCACGGCGGCGTTGAGCAGCCTGGCGGCAAGCACCACCTATATGTACCGCGCCTATGCGAAGACCTCGACCGGCGTCACCTACGGCCCGGAGATGACCTTCGCGACCACGGCGCCCGCCGTGCTGACGTTCGGAACCCCGGTACTCAACAAAACGTATGTAGTAGGTGTGACAACGACCGACGCCACGATCACCGTACCCTATACCAATGCCGCGGGCGGCGAAACCTACACGGTAACCTGCTCGGCATCGGGCGACGGCGCCGGCTCGGGCGCATCGGCATTCCCCGCGATCCCCGACACCCCGGTCACGCTCACGGCGGGCAACAGCTCGTTCGTGATCACGCTGCCGGACTATACGCCCTCAGTCGCCGGTACGCTGACCTTTACCATCGGAGGCATCACCGGGGTCACCATCGCCCCGGTCAATACGACCGTCACCTCGGGCGGCAGTCCCGGTGACGTGACCCTGGCTTCGCTCATCCTGCCTTCTTCGACCGCCGCTTTCACGGCTTTCGACACAGGCTCCACCCCGGCCACGGCATCGCTCACCAAATCGGGCAGCACGACGACCATCACCTCCGCTACCAACAGAAGCGCATATTCCGGAAACTTCAATGCGGCAAACTCCTATTGGGTATTCGCAATACCGGTAACGGCAGAGGTCAAAGGCAACATAGAGTTCGGTTTCGGCGCCTACGGGACCAGCACGGCCCCGGCCAGCTGGTCGATGGAGTATTCGAACGACGGTTCGACCTGGAATCCCTGCGGAACGGCATGCGACTTCACGATCACGACAACCACCACCGATCGTTTCACGAAAACGTTCACCGTGACCGAAGCCAATAAAGTCGCCGCAAGCGGCACCTTGTATATCAAAGTATTACCAAAAACCGTACTGCCGACGATCAGGGGTACCGACACCTCGGAAACGACCGCAACCGGCAACTTCCGTTTTGCAACCCTCGACAGCGCGCCGATTACCGTGATCATGAAAGGCAATTAACGTTCTCCTTCGCACGGAAAGTTTCTGAAAACTTTCCGTGCGAAGGAGAAACAACCGTGATATGAAACGCATGGGGAAACATATCCGCAATACGGTCTACGGCTGCATAACAGTTGTCGCGGCGGCGGCGTGGGCGTGCGACAGCGGCGACGACCCCCGGCCGGAGTTTACCGCCACGCTCAACGGCACGCCCTACGTGACGGCCACCACCACGGGCAAATTCCTGGTGATCCATGCCGCCGGGCCGTGGACGATCGACATCGCCTTCCCGCAGGGGCAACCCGAAGGATGGTGCCGTGTCGATCCGCAGCGCGCGTCGGGCACGGGCAACGCCAACGTGTGGATCTACACCGACAAGAACACCGCCGCCAACCAGCGCGAAGCCATCATCACGGTCACTTCGGACGACCGGAGCGTCCACAACGTGCTGGTCCAGTACGGCACCGTGATCCCGATCAATACCCAAGGGCTGGAGTTGCCTGCGATCCGGGATACGGCGTGGCTGCTGGACTACAAGACCGGCAAATTCATGCTCGAATACGCCCCCGAGAAGAAGCATTCGAAATGGGTGGCGTGGCCGCTCTACCGGGGTTGCATGGGATCGTCGGGACGCACGGACGCCTGGGCTTTCGACGCCCGCATCCCGGCGCAGTACAGCCCCACGCGGGCCGACTTCTACGGTTACGACCGCGGCCACATGTGTCCTTCGGCCGACCGTACGGCCACGGTGGCGATGAACCGCGAAACGTTCTACTATTCGAATATGTCGCCGCAGGTGGGCGTAGGGTTCAACCAGGGAATCTGGGCGAACCTCGAAATCCGCGAGCGCGGATGGGTGTCGAATGTCAGCGATACTATCTATATTTGTGCCGGCGGAACGGTCATGCGCCCCTCGGACATAGACCATTACACCTCGCCCAGTTCGATGGCCGTGCCGAAATACTACTTCAAGGTGATCCTGCGCAAGCGGGCGGGGAATGTGTTCGACGCGATCGGCTTCTGGTTCGAAAACAAGGCCTACGACCGGCCGGATGTGACCTCGGCCGACGTACAGACCGTACGGTGGATCGAGGAAAGGACCGGGTTCGATTTTTTCCACAACCTCGACCCGGCGGTACAAAACCAGGTGGAAACCGCAGCCAACCCCGCGGCGTGGGGTATAAACTGATCTGATTATGGGAAAAATACTGAAAATAAAGACTTTGTTCGCAGCGGTCGCCCTGCTGGCCTTCTGCGGCAGCGGTTGCAACAACGGCGGCGACGATGCGGCCAAGGCGAAACTCGATGCCACGATCAACGGCAGCAGCACGCTGAACTGGGACGAAACCGGACGCTGGCTGCAGATCACCGCTTCGGGATACTGGGAACTTTCGACGGTCTTCGAGGGCCAGGACAACGGCTGGTGCGTTCCGGCGCAGGTGTCCGGCACGGGCAATGCGAACGTATGGCTGGCCATCGCCCAGAACCGCACCGCAGCCGACCGCAAGGTATCGGTCACGGTGGGTTCCGGCACAAAAAAAGTGGAGCTCACCCTTTCGCAAAGTAAAAAACCCGAGCAGCCCGTCGTGGGTATCTCGGCCGTTTTCGACGGGTCGGGCAAAACGACCAGCGCCGCGTGGAACCAGGCGTCGCTTACGATCGGCATCACCACGGACGATCCGCAGACCGCCTGGACCGTCAGCATCGACGAGGGAGGCCTGTGGTGCACTCCGGCGACCCCGCTCACCGGCACGGGCACGGGCAGCGTGACCTTCACCCTCGCGCAGAACCTTTCGCGCGCCACGCGCCCGGCGGCCTTCACGGTGATCTCGCCCCGTGGCAACATCAGCCTTTCGGCGCAGCAGCGCTACATGCGCCCCGAACTGCCTGCGGTGGCCGAGCCCCAGTGGTACAGGGAATACACCCAGGGCGAATTCGTACTGGAATACAGCACCGCGGCCAAACATGCCAAATGGGTGGCCTGGCCGCTGCACGCAGGGCACCTGGGCACGGGACGCACCGACGCCTGGAAATTCGACGCCTCGCTCGACCCTTACAACCCGGTCTACGGCGGCACGGGCCAGCCCAACGACTACCGCGACCAGGTCAACCTCAACGACAGGGCCTCCACGATCACCTACGACCGGGGACACCTCTGTCCTTCGGGCGACCGCAACGCCAATTCGACCCTGAACAGCCCCACGTTCTACTACTCGAACATCTCGCCGCAGGTCCCCGACCTGAACCAGGGCATCTGGGAGCAACTCGAAAGCAAGGAACAGGGCTGGGCGAAGGTGCAGGGCGACACGCTTTACATCTGCGCGGGGGGCCATGTGCTCGACGAGGCGGATATCAGGGTCCGGACCGTCCCAAGTCAAATGTACGTGCCGAGCCATTATTTCAAGGTCGTGCTGCGTAAAAAGCCGGGCCCGGTCTACCAGGCCGTCGGCTTCTGGTTCGACAACAGGCTCTACACGGGTTCGACGGGGACCCGCTCCGGCGCGCTGGCCTACCGCATCGACGAGGTGATCCGGTCGGTGGACGAGATCGAAACGCTGACCGGGCTGGACTTCTTCACCGACCTGCCCGCGGACATCCAAACGACAGTCGAGCGGCAGAAGGACAAAAACGCATGGGGATTCTGACACCGAAAACAACATACCGACCATATGAAAAAAAGCCTTTTTACACTAACCGCCTTCCTGCTGGTGGCCGTCGTTGTGACAGGCCAAACGCCCGTCAAACGCTATACGGTGGCCTTCTATAATGTCGAGAACCTCTTCGACACGATCAAGGACCCCGGCGTGATGGACGAGGAGTTCACCCCGAAAGGCCCCAAGAAATGGGATACCCAGAAGTATAACGTCAAAATGGCCAACCTCGAACGGACGGTCTACGAAATGGCGGCCGCCACGAAAGGCTACCCGACCGTCATCGGCCTGGCCGAGGTCGAGAACCGCAACGTGCTGGAAGACCTGGTGTCGATGCCCAAGCTCCAGCGGGCCAACTACCAGATCGTCCACTACGATTCGCCCGAAGCGCGCGGCATCGACGTGGCGCTCATCTACCGGCCTGACCAGTTCAAATACGAGGGCAGCTACCCCATCACCACGGCGATCCCCGGCCTGCCCGGCTTCAAAACGCGCGACATCCTCTCGGTATGGGGCACCATCGAGGGCGAACGCTTCTGCTTCTTCGTCTGCCACTGGCCTTCGCGGCGCGGCGGGCAGCAGGCCTCCGAATCGAAGCGCATCGGGGCCGCCGGATGCGTGCGCCATGCGGCCGACTCGGTGATGAGGGTCAACCCGGGCACGAAGGTGGTCATCATGGGCGACCTGAACGACGACCCGGTGGACGTGAGCATCGCCGAAACCCTCGGCGCGGGCGGCGACCGGATGAAAACAAGCCCGGCAGGCCTCTACAACCCGTTCAGGGAGATGTACCAGAAGGGATTGGGGACGCTGGCCTACAACGATTCCTGGAACCTGTTCGACAACGTGATCGTCAACGGCGCACTGGCCAACCCGAAACCGGGAACGCTCGGGATCGTGCGCTCGGAGAGCAGCAAATACTACGGCAACATCTTCGACCGGCAGTTCCTGCGCCAGCAAACGGGCCAATACAAAGGCTATCCGCTGCGCACGTTCGTGGGCAACTCTTTCCAGGGCGGATATTCCGACCACTTCCCGGTGTATATACTGATAGCGAAATAAAATATGGCGAGATATGAAAAAACTTATCACATTATGGCTGGCCGTGCTGGCCGTCGCGGGCGCCTATGCCCAGGCAGGCGGGGGCATTAAGGGCACGGTGATCTCCCGGACGGACAAAGCGCGGCTGGAAGGGGTGGCCGTCACCCTCAATACGCCCCAGCCCCGCACGACGCACTCCGGCAACCAGGGCGCGTTCGAATTCAAGGACGTGCCGGACGGGGTGTGGACGCTCACCTTCGAGTCGGACTACTATACCGCCACCCAGGTCACGGTGCGTGTCAGCGGGGCGGTCCGCGAGGTGCTCGTGTCGCTTTCGCCCGAATTCCGTAACGCGGACGGCAACGACGACTTCGCCGAATTCGACACCGAATCGGCCGACGACTCCTACCAGTCGGCGCCGCTGGTGCTTACGGCTTCGAAGGACGTGTTCGACAACATCGCCAGCTACAACTTCAGCAAGATGCGCTTCCGCCAGCGCGGATACGAGTCTTCGCACACGGACATCTATTTCAACGGCATCGCGATGAACGACGCCCAAAGCGGTTATTCGCCCTGGTCGCTGTGGGGCGGGCTGAACGACGTGACCCGCAACCAGGAAAACACCTCCGGGCTGATGATCCCGGACTACGGCGTGGGCCTGCTGGGGGGCACCACGGCCATCAACGCCACCGCATCGCAACTGCGTCCGGGCTTCCGCGCCAGCCTCGTGAACGGCAACGCCACCTACCGTTTCCGCGCCATGGCCACCTACGCCTCGGGAGAGAATAGCAAGGGATGGTCCTACGCCCTGTCGGCCTCGACGCGCCAGGGCGGCAGCGACTGGGTGCGAGGGCTCTATTACGACGCATTCTCCTACTATATGTCGGTCGAAAAGCAGTTCGACTGCTTCGGCCGTATCGCGCTCACGTTCTTCGGCGCCCCGACCGAGCGCGGCACCCAGGCGGCGGCCACCCAGGAAACCTTCGACCTGGTGGGCAGCAACTACTATAACCCCAACTGGGGCTACCAGGGCGGCACGAACGACATACAGGGCCGTTACTCGGGCGGGGGAGAGATGCGCAACGCCCGCGTGAGGGACAACCACGAACCGGTGGCCATCCTCAACTACTCGTACGACCTGGACGCCGACAACAAGATCCTGGCCGCCGTATCGTACCGCTTCGGCCGCAACGGTTACACGGCGCTCGACTGGCTCGACGTTTCGGACCCGCGCCCGGATTACTACCGCTACCTGCCGAGCTATTTCGAATCCAACCCGGATATTTACAACGAGATACGCGAAGGCTGGCTCAGCTCGTGGAATATCCGCCAGCTGGACTGGAACCGCATGTACAACGCCAACTACGAGAATTTTTTCTCGGGGAACGACGTGACCAACCCTTCGGTCAACAGCGCCACGCGCCGTTCGGTCTACGTGATCGAGGAGCGCCGCGCCGACCAGCGCGACCTGAACGTCAAAGTGCAGTTGCTCTCGGTGCTGGACGAACGGATGAAGGCCACGGGCGGCCTGGATTACCGCTGGAACCGTACCGAGTATTTCAAACAGATGAAAGACCTGATGGGGGGCGACTACTGGCTGGACATCGATAAATACGCCGAGCGCGACTTCGCCGGCGGCGACACGATCCAGAACGACCTGAACCATCCCAACCGCCTGATCTCGAAAGGCGACAAATACGGCTACGACTACTACGGTTTCACCCAGTCGGCCCGCCTGTGGGGGACCTTGCGTTACACCGAAGGCCCCGTCGAGGCCTATGCGGCCCTCGAAGCCGGTCTGACGGGCATCTGGCGCAAGGGGCTCTACCGCAAGGGCCTCTTCCCGGACGATTCGTACGGCGACTCCAAGAAAAAAGTGTTCCCCACCGGGACCGTCAAACTCGGCGGCACCTATAAATTCTCGGGCAAACACATCGTCTATGCCAACGTGGCCGCAATGGCCGAGGCGCCCTACTTCGCCAAGGCAATGGTGTCGCCCCGCACGCGCAACGATTTCCTGCCGGGGCTGAAAACCCAGAAATACCTGAGCGTGGACGTGAATTATTCGATGAAGCTGCGCTCGCTGACCATGCGCGTGAGCGGCTACTGTACCGCGATCAAGGACCAGTGCGACATCATCAGCTACTATAACGACCTGCAGGGCACCTTCTCGAACTTCGCCATGAGCGGCATCGACCAGCGGCACATGGGCGTCGAGGTGGGCTTCAAGGCCCCCATTCCGTGGGTGGACGGGCTGAACCTCGAAGGCGCCCTGAGCTACGGCTACTACATCTACACCTCGAACCCGCGCGTGACCGAGACGGCCGACAACACCGCCGCCGTGGTGCTGGACAACGAGCCGGTCTACTGGAAGGACTACAAGGTCGAAGGCACCCCGCAGACCGCCGCCAGCCTGGGGCTGGACTACCGCTCGCAGAAGAACCTCTTCCTGGGGCTGGACTGCGGCTACTACAACGCCAACTACATCTCGATGAACCCCAAGCGGCGCACCGACCAGGCGATGCAGAACCTCACCTACGACCAGATGGTCGCCATGGCCCGCCAGGAGCGTTTCCCGCAGGCTTTCCTGCTCAACGCCTCGCTCGGCAAGTTCTGGTACCTGGGCAAATACATGCTCGGCCTGAACCTGAACGTGGACAATATCCTCAATAACCAGGACGTAAAAACAGGCGGCTACGAACAGATGCGCCTCTCCAAGACCACCGATTCGGCCACCGGGCTGACGACCTACTCGCCGTTCGACTCGAAGTACTTCTACCTGATGGGGACGACCTACTACCTGAACGTTTATGTGCGTTTCTAACCTTCTAAAACGAACAGAGAGATGAAAAAGACAATCTATATTGTGGCGTTGCTGGCGCTGGCCGGATGCAGCAAACCCGAAACGCCCGCCCATTTACCGCCCGTGACGATCGAGGACCTCGGCGGGGTGCCGATGACCGTCAAAGAGCTCAAGGCGCTCTACCGGGGGTCGACCACGGTGGTCGAGGCTCCCGACGCGGTGGTGTCGGGCAAGGTGATCTCCACCGACCAGTACGGCAACTTCTACCGCTCGTTCTTCATCCAGGACGAAACCTCCGGCATCGAGGTCAAGGTAGGCATCCGCAACGGCATCTACCACACCTACCACGTGGGCCAGACGATCCTCATCAAGCCCCAGCACCTCGTCCTGGGCGCTTACGGCAACATGGTTTCGCTGGGCTACGTGTCGGACGACCCTAAATACGAGAACGCCTGGATGGACGCCCCGCTGGTGATCGCACGGTCGGTCTACCGCGGTACGCTGGGCGCTCCGGCCACCCCGGCCGAAATTTCGGCCGGTTCGCAGATCACCGACGACATGTACGGCACGCTGGTGAAATTCACGGGCGCCACCTACGTGTCGGGCAACATGGCCACCTGGGCCCGCCCGAACGACCCCTCCACGCCCGAGGACGATTCGGCCTACGGCGAACAGACCTTTACGCTTTCGGACGGCGTACAGGTCGTGGTGCGCACGAGCGGCTACGCCAAATTCGCCGCCACGCCCGTTCCGTTCAGCCCCGGCGCCACGGTCGACCTGACCGGGGTACTGACCAAATTCAACGCCACGATCCAGCTCGTGCTCAATACCGACGCCGACGTGGTGCAGCAATAGCCCCGGCGGTACGAACAGACGACGGGCAGCCTCTTTCGGAAGGCTGCCCGTCGCGGTTATCGCCCGCACTTATCGCCCGGACGCGACCGGGATTTTTCGTTGCTCGATCGCTTCGGCGGGCGGCAGGCACATCACCTCGTCACACACCTGCCAACGGATTTTCACGGTCACCGGCAGCACCCCTGCGGCCTTGGGCGGGCAGGTGAACGCCTGGCTGAAACCGACCCCGCCGCCCTTGTAGACCATGCCGCCGGGAACGCTCATTTTCCCCGTTTTCACCCCTTCCGGAAAAAGGAATTCGGCGGCGGTCGGGATAAATCCCATCGCCGTATTGGCCTTGTCGCCGGAATAGCCGTGCCATCCCTCGCGGAACGAGAACACGACCCTCGCGGTGTACTCCCGGCCCGGAACGACCCGTTCCGGAAGCTCGATGCGGTAACTCACAGGATCCTGCGCCTGTGTGGACGCCGCACCGGCGGTCGCGGGGGGGGGGGGGGGGGGCCCCCCCCGCCGCCCCCGGTGGGGGGTGGGCCCCCCCGGAAAAAACAACAAGTGAGCCCCCGGGGGGCACGG
>JAVBNK010000010.1:0-15646 GCA_031551595.1 Rikenellaceae bacterium
ACGAGGCGAGCACCCCGAACAGGAAGAACAGGTTGCAGATCAGCGCCACGTTGGCGATCAGGCCGCCCTTGTTGTAATACAGGGCCATGTAGAGCAGCACCAGGCATACCGCCAGGATTAACGACGACATACCGGAGTTGATCGACTCCTGTCCGAGCGACGGGCCAACCACGGTATCCTGCACGATACGCGCCGGGGCGGGCAGTTTACCCGATTTGAGCACGTTGGCCAAGTCGCGCGCTTCCTGGATCGTGAAGCGGCCGGTGATCGAGGATTGTCCGCCTTCAATGGCGTTCTGTACGGTGGGGGCCGAGTAGACGTAGCCGTCCAGCACGATGGCGATGGACGAACCCACGTTGTCGGCCGTAAGGCGCGCCCATTGCTTGGTGCCGACCGAGTTCATCGACATTGACACGCGGGCGTCCGCGCCGTGTTCCGAATATTCTTCATGGGCATTGGTCACCGCACCGCCGTCGAGCGGGGCCATACCGTTGCTGGGCACTTTGATGGCGTAGAGTTCGAATACCGCATCCTTGCTGCCTGCAACCGCATCATTATCTATCTCAATGGGTTTCACTCCCCACATCAGCCGCAGGTCGCGCGGCAGGATGGCTTTCACCTGGGGCAGCGCGAGGTATTTGTTGACGGCCGACGTATCGGTGAATGCGGCGCGTCCGACCACGGGGCCGCCGAATACCTGCCCGCTGCGCGGATCGTCGTTGAAGGTGAGTTTGCTGCGCAGGGGGTATTCCTTGGCGAAGGCCTCCTTGTCGGCAGAGCTCGTGCCGAGGGTATCGAGTTGCGCGAACAGGTCGTTCTCTTCTTTTTTTACCTCTTCGGCGGGGGCGGCGTCGGGCGTTCCTGCGGTTTCGGCGACCGCTTCGGGCAGGGTCCCTTCGGCCGTGACAGCGGTTTCACCGCCCAGGTCGAGGTATTCTTTCACCGCGCGATCGGCCTGCATGAACATCGGGTGGATCGCCGAGTTGTCATACGTAGCCCAAAATTCGAGGTTGGCCGTACCCTGGAGCAGTTTGCGCACGCGTTCGGGCTCCTTGACGCCCGGCAGTTCGACCAGCACGCGGCCCGAATTTTTCAGGCGCTGGATGTTGGGCTGCGTAACGCCGAAACGGTCGATACGCTTGCTCAGGACGTTGTACGAGTTTTCGATGGCGCTTTCGGCCTGTGCGCGCAGCACCTTGACCACCTCTTCGTTGGTCGAGGTGGGGTTGATCTGTTCCTTGAGGTCGGGCGTGTTGAATACCAGGGCGAGGGGGGCGTTGCCCGACAGGTTGGCATACGCCTTGGCGAACAGGCCGACGAAATCCTCGGTGCTTGTTTTCTGCGCTTCGCGGGCCTGGACGATAGCCTGGTTGAAGATGGGGTCCTTGCTGTTGTTGGCCAATGCTTTGACCACGTCTTCGACCGAGATCTCCAGCATGACGTTCATACCGCCGCGCAGGTCGAGGCCCAGGTTCAGTTCTTTGTCCTTGCACTCTTTGTAGGTGAAGGAGATGAAGCCGAGGCTGTAGACCGGTTGATTCCGTACCGAATCGATGTAATGCTGCTCTTTGGCGGGATCGCCTGCGCCGTATTCGGCGGCTTTGTTCTCGACGTGTCGGGTTACGAACGTGAAGGAGAGCTGGTAGAGGCACGCGATGCCCAGCAGGATCGCAACCAGCCTGATTGCACCTTTATTCTGCATTGTGTCAGTTGTTTATGAATAGGTTATTTTCTTATTCGCAGTCAATAGTCTGCAAAAATAGGCATTTTTTCCGAAATATCAACCGGCACCGCTTATTTTAAAGGTGTTTGGGCGGGAATGACAGAAAAAGGATATCTCCGTGCCGTTACGGAGATATCCTTCAAGTCCGCGGCCTTGCGTTGCAAAACCGGTTTATTTTTTCGGTTTCCGCCGCTGCGCGCCGCAGAGGGTGCGGATCGCTTGGACCGTCGTATTTTCTTTGGGGCCGGGGCCGGGTGCGGCCACGTGCCCTTTGAGGAATTCGTTGCGGTAGATCTTCACCAGCAGTCGGAAACCGTCGATCAGCAACGGTCCGAAGATGATGCCCCAGAATCCGAACAGGTTCAATCCCAGAATGATACCGAAGAGTGTGACGGCCGGGTGGACGTCGGCGTATCGTTTGAGCAGCACCATGCGGATCAGGTTGTCCACGTTCGAAGTGATCAGCGCCCCGTAGAGCACCAGCACGATGCCCTGCCATACCTGGCCGCCGACCATGAGGTTGACCGCAAGCAACCCCCACACGCTCGCCGATCCGACCACAGGCACCAGCCCCATCACGCCCGTCAGCACGCCCCACACCACCGGATTGCCTGCATCCAGCATCCAATAGCCCAGGCCCGACACGACGGCCTGGCCGGCCACGACGATCGGGATGCCTATGGCGTTGCTGACCACCATGTTTTTGGTTTCCTGCCCCAACAGGCAGATGCTGTGCGGCGAGAGGGGCAGCATAGCCGTCGAACGCTCCAGTTGTTCGCGTGCCTGGAGCATGAAGAACAGCACCACCAGCATCAGGAAACCGTTGACCAGGATGCTTCCCGTGGTGGCAAACAACCCCGGCACCCAATTCCCGGCCGACTGGATCGCCTTGTCGACCATATCCTTTGAAAACAGGTCGTAGCCCGTGTGTGAGAGGATGAAATCATGCACCGCATTGAGCTTATCGACGATCACACGGGGGTCGAATCCCTGGAGTTTCGAGATCACCAGGCCGGCGACGCCCCCGCCGATGACGAACACCACCAGGATCGTAACCACCACCAGCAGCGCCGACGTGAGCGTCTTGTTCCATCCCCGCGCGGTCAGTCGCCGGTGGGGGCCGCGCAGCAGCATGTAGAGCGTGAACGCACCCAGGAATGCGCTGATGAAATATTTCAGCTCATACACGATAAGGCAAAGCAGTGCGGCCAGGATCACGATGAATCCCACCTGGCGTATCTGTTGGTTGAGTTCTTTTCCGGTCAGCATGTTTCTGGTTTTAGGGTCAACAGGTTACAAATACCCGGCCATAAAGGCGGGGAAAATGGAAGGCGGAATAAAAGTCAAATCCCCTGCGGCAGGGCCGGGGGCGAAACCACTCTCCGGGCCTTGCGGCAGACAGGTCGCAAATTCCCCGTGTGCCGGAAGGCACCTGCGGCAGGGCCGGGGCATAAAAACGCCGTGCTTTCAGGGGCACGGCGTTCCTTGATCGCAAGAGTTTACCCTTCTTTGAAGAGGCATTTGCCGAAAGCCGCCGCCAATGCGCCGCCGGCCAGCGGGGCCGCGATGAACAGCCACAGTTGCGCCAGGGGGACGCCGCCTGCGAACAATGCGGGGCCGATACTCCGGGCGGGATTGACCGACGTGCCGGTGATGGGAATGCAAACGATGTGCACCAGCACCAGCGCAAGGCCGATGGCCAGCCCGGCGAAGCCCGCGGGGGCTTGCGGCCGGGTCGCGCCGAGCACCACCAGCACGAAGATGAACGTGAACACGACCTCGGCCACGAGCGCCGCGGCCATATCGCCTTCAAGGTATTGATTGGCTCCGGTACCTATAAGTCCCATCTGCGACGTAATGACCCACAGGACGGCCGACCCGATGCAGGCGCCGACGACCTGGAAAAGCATATACATGCCGGCGTCCTTGCCCGAGATACGTCCCGAGAGGAGCATCCCGAGAGTGATCGCGGGATTGATGTGGCAACCCGACACGGGGCCTATGGCATAGGCCATCGCCACGACAGCCAGGCCGAACGCGAAGGCGATCCCGAGGAATCCCACCTCCCCGCCTGCGATCACGGCGCTGCCGCAACCCATCAGCACGAGCACCATTGTGCCAACCATTTCAGCTACATATTTTTTCATAATTCCGATGTGTTGGTTACGCCGCAAAGATACGAAATATATTGTTTTATCGCATTCCGGGGCACTTTACGGCAGGTATGCGGCCCGGTCCGATTACCGGCATTCTCTATAAAAACCGTGCCAGACCGTTCATCCTGAAACGGTTCGCTCCTGCCGTACCGCAGGCGGCATCCGGGTCCCGGCCGGCCCGGGGCCCCGCGTCGTCATGACGCAAGCCGCCCGGCGCATGGGGATTTAGGATCGCACCGGCACTTCCGCCCTGCCATGGGCGACGGCAGGCGACCCGTTTACTTTGCGGCCGTTCTGCGCACGATACGCACGATGCGGCGGGTGCGCTGGCTGAGGAACACCCCGTCGGCTTCGGCGTGCAGGGCGTAGAGCCCCGGCGTATAGCCCCGGATGGTGAGCAGTTCCATGCCGCTGTTGTAGACCACGCGGAAATCGCGGTGCAACTCATCGATGGCCTGCGGCAGGTTGCGGGCGTCGTCCACACACAGGCTCAGGTTCACCGCCGAGCTCTGGATCAGGTTCACCTTCATCCCCAGCCGGTCGAACAGCGACAGGATGTCCAGCATCCGCTCTTCCAGCACGAACGAAAAATCCTTCGGCCGGATCGACACCAACACCTGATGGCGCTTCAGGATAAGAATCGGCGTGTCGATCACGCCCTGCATTTCGCCGCGGATGACGCTTCCCGTGCCCTCGTGGTCACCGAACGGGCGCACATACAAAGGTATCTGCTTATTCTGAAGAGGCTTGATGGTTTTGGGATGGATGACCTGGGCGCCGCTGTAGGCCAGCTCCACCGCGTCGAGGTACGTCAGTTCGGGGATGAGCTGCGTGTCCGGGAACAGCCTCGGGTCGGCGTTCAGGATGCCCGGCACGTCTTTCCAGATCACCGCCTGCGAGGCGTCGAGCATATTGGCGGCCACGGCGGCCGAGTAGTCCGAACCTTCGCGGCCGAGGGTGGTCGTCGCGCCTTCGGGGGTGGCGCCGATGAAGCCCTGGCCGATGAAAACACGCACCGAGGGATCTGACGCGGCAGCTTCCAGCAGGGGCGCCGACTCGTCCAGGAGCACATCCGCATCGCGGTGGCGGCGGTCCGTGACGATGCACCGGCGCATGTCGATCCAGCGGTTGGGGACGCCCGCCTTTTGCAGGTATTCCGAAATGACGGCGGTCGAAAGCAACTCGCCGTAACTGACCAGCGCGTCGTACGCACGGTCATATTCGGCCGCATCGACCGGCCCGTCCGGATAACCTTCGATCATGCCGCGCACGGCGGCATAAAGTTCGCTCACAGCCTCCGGGCGTGCCCCGGTAAGCCCCTCGGCGATCGAGTCGTGGTACGTTTCGACCTGCGAGAACAGGCGCAGGGCTTCCGCGCGGTCGCCTGCGACCATGCGTTCGAGCACCGCTTCCATGGCGTTGGTGGTCTTTCCCATCGCCGACACGATCACCAGCAGCCTTTCGTCCGTCTTTCGCACGATCCCGGCCAGGTTGCGCACGCCGTCCGCCGAATTGACCGACGCGCCTCCGAATTTATAGACGAGCATAGTGTGTATGTTACTTATAATAAGTATTTCGGGACCGACCCAAAAAATAAAGCCGTCAGGCGGCCGTTTCCCGCCCCTCGCCCGGGAGGGCTGCGGGCTGACGGCCCTGCAATACAAGGCCGGGTTTACAAAGAAACAAAGAACCCCGGAAGCATTGCCCGGGATTCTTTGCCTATATGCCTGACCTTTCGATCATGCCTTATTTGAAGCTGACCTTCGACCCGGTGTTCCAGAACAGGAACGAGTAGACGTCGGCGGCCTCTTCGATACGTTTTGCGGTCGGTTTGCCCGCGCCGTGTCCCGCTTTGGTGTCGATGCGGATCAGGCAGGGATTGTCGCAGCCCTGCGCGGCCTGGAGCGTGGCGGCGAACTTGAACGAGTGGGCCGGCACGACGCGGTCGTCATGGTCGGCGGTGGTCACCAGCGTCGCCGGGTAGCACACGCCGGGCTTGATGTTGTGCAGCGGCGAGTATTTATAGAGGTATGCGAACTGCGCGGGATCTTCGCTGCAGCCATACTCCACGGCCCATCCCCAGCCCACGGTGAATTTGTGGTAACGCAGCATATCCATCACGCCCACGGCCGGGAAAGCCACTGCGACCAGTTCCGGACGCTGCACCATGCAGGCGCCCACGAGCAGTCCGCCGTTCGAACCGCCGGCGATGGCGAGTTTTTTGGAGGAAGTATACTTGTTGTCGATCAGGTATTCGGCGGCGGCGATGAAATCGTCGAACACGTTCTGTTTCTTATCGAGCATTCCGTCGCGGTGCCATTTTTCGCCGTACTCGTTACCGCCGCGCAGGTTGGCCACCACGAATACGCCGCCCTGCTCGACGAACATCAGCGCCGAGGGGTTGAAACCGGGCGTGAGGGGCGAGTTGAAGCCGCCGTAACCGTACAGGTAACAGGGGTTCTTGCCGTCGAACTTGATGTCCTTGCGGTGCAGCACGAACATCGACACCTGCGTACCGTCCTTGCTGGGGTAGAACACCTGCTCGAAGGTGAACAACGCGGGGTCGTAAGCCATTTCGGGGGTTTTCGAGAATTGGGTCGATGAGCCCGAAGCAAGGTCATAGCGGTAAACGGCCGAAGGGGTGAGGTAGTTGGCGAACGAGTAGAAGGTTTCCGTAGCCTCCTGTTTGCCGCCGAAACCGCCTGCGGTACCCATGCCGGGCAATTCGACCTCACGGACCAACTGTCCTTTGAAATCCATCTGGTAGACTTTGCTCATCGCCTTTTCGAGGTACGAGGCCACCAGGTAGCCGCCCACCGAGCTGACGCCCTGCAGCAGTTTGTCCGGCGCTTCGGCGATCACTTCGACCGGCTGGCCGCCCTTTACCAGGTCGAATTCCACCAAGCGGTAGTTCGACGCGTTTTCATTGGTATAGACCAACGCCTTGTCGTCGACGCACTCCACCACGCCGTAGTCGTATTCGAAGCCCGGGAACATCACTTTAAATGCCGAGCCGGGTTTGGTAAGGTCTTTATAGAGGATCTCCGAGCCGCGGGTACCTTCCGTGACTTCGACGAACAGGTAGCGGCAATCGTCGCTGATCGAGGCGTGGAAATAGCGCAGCGGATGCTGGAAGTCGGTGTAGACGAGCCTGTCGGCCGACTGCGGGGTCCCCATTTTGTGGTAGCATACCTTCTGGTTGCGGTTCTGCGCCGAGAGCATACTCTTCTGGTCGGGCTCGTCGTAGCGGCTGTAATAGAAGCCTTCCCTGTCCCAACTCATGCCTGAGAATTTCACCCATCGGATGACATCCTCCAGTTTCGCGCCCGTTTCCACATCCATGAAATGGATCTCGGACCAGTCCGAGCCCGATGCCGATACGGTGTAGCCCATAATCTTGTCGTCCTTCGAGAAGGAGATGCCGCCCAGGGCCACCGTGCCGTCCTCCGAAAGTTTATTCGGGTCGAGGAACACTTCGGGCGTGCCGTCCAGGCCTTTCTGCCGGTAGACGACGCTCTGGTTTTGCAGGCCGTCGTTATACGAGAAGAAATAATATTCGCCCACTTGGGTCGGAGCGCCCTGTTTGGGGTAGTTCCACAGTTCGGTGAGGCGTGCTTTGACCTGTTCGCGGTAAGGGATCCGGGCCAGGTAGCCGAACGTCACTTCGTTCTGTGCGGCGACCCAGGCGGCGGTTTCGGCCGAATTGTCGTCTTCGAGCCAGCGGTAGGGGTCGGCCACCGGGGTGCCGTGGTAGTCGTCCACGACCGTAGAGTCCATGCGTGTTTCGGGATAGGTCACCTTGATCTTTTTGGAGTTTCCTGCACAGCCTGCAAGCATCAGGCCTGAGCCTGCGACGACTGCCAACGTAACAAGTTTTTTCATAATGTATGCCGGGTTTTGGAATTTGCGTAATCCCGACAAAGTTATAAACAAATCGGCAATATGGAAACGGCTGTGCGCAAAAAAAGCCCGCACATGGGTGCGGGCCTTTTTCCGTGTGGCTCGGTACGTTTAAATGACCGGGGTCATCACGTTGACGTGGATGCCGTAGAAGGCGAATGCCGGTACGTTCACGGTCAGCGAATTGCCTTTGTAGGTTTTGAACTGTCCGGGAGCGGGATTGCCCGAAGGAGCTGCGTCATAACCCTGGATCTTGACGGCCTCCGTAATGCCTTCCTCGGGGAACCAGTCCTCGGCCAGCGTAATGGTGATGGTCACCATGCCTTCCACGACCTCCGAGAAGGTGATCGTGCCGGCGGTGTAGTGCTGCCCTGCGATCAGGTTGACCGTCGCGCCCGCCTCATAGGGGACGTACATCGCCCAGTTGCCGCCGTATGCCGGACCTTGGCCCCATGCGGTTTCATTCCTGTATTCGGGATCCGGATCCGGGTCTTCAAAGACGCACTCCTGGCGGCAGTAGTCGAATTTCATCGCCCAGTTCTTACCCGTCCTCTCGCCGTTACCCCAGGCG
Organism: Rikenellaceae bacterium; assembly: GCA_031551595.1. Lineage (GTDB taxonomy): Bacteria > Bacteroidota > Bacteroidia > Bacteroidales > Rikenellaceae > JAVBOW01. The sequence goes on from JAVBNK010000010.1 coordinate 8,351, forward strand.
GTTTCGCTCTGCATGATCACACCGTCAACCACTTTCACCACTTCGGCATGGGCTGCGACAGTCATGCACTCGGGCAGCGATGAGAGCGGGAGTACGAATACCTGCTCGGTGATACGCGGGCCATACGTTTCCTTGATGGGGAATTGCCCGGGGACAAGATTGCCCTGTTTGTTGGATACACTCGCGATGTTGTCGCCTACATAGAGGTGGATGGCCTGCATTTCCCAACCGTCGACGGTACGCAGGGTCACATAGAGGTTGGTGGCGTCGTTGCCTACGGTGACCGAACCCGCACCGATGGTTTGTCCTGCAAGGAAATCGACGGTCGTTACGTTGCCGCAATATACGATGGTTTGTGCGCGGGTCAGGGCGAGGTAGTCGTAACCGCTGGCGGAAACGACCTCGTCATTGTTCTTGTCACATGCGTTCAGCGTCAGGATGGCTGCGCCGATCATGGCTAATCCGGTGAAAAGTCTACGTGCTCTCATATCTCCTTTGTTTTAAGTGATTTTCTTACCACAAAGATAGATCGCGGGCATGAGGCGGGCAACAACCCTTTAGGGTCATTTTTATGTACGGACGGATCAGCCGTTTAGGCCGGGTCAGAACAACTCTTCGTAGAGTTCTTTCCAACCGCAGGTCACGCACAGTTTGATAAGCTGGATCGAGCTTTTGCAGTCGGTTTTGGCGAAGATGTGTTTTTTGTGGTTCTTGACCGTTTCGGGCGATATGAATAGTTTGTCGGCGATCTCCTTGAGTTGAAGCCCGCGCATGACAAGCCTGACGATCTCTTTTTCGCGTTTGGAGAAGGGACAGTCGAATTTCATCCTCGAGGCGAGGGGCACGTCGATATAGGATTCGCCGCCGTCCCTGTGCGCCATGTTTAAAGTGGTATGGCCCTCGTTCTTGAAGTAGGTGATGTCGGTCATGCGGCCATAGCGTTTATAGCGCCCCGACGCACGGTCGAACTGCTGCACCATCTGCACCAGCAGGCGGATGTAATATCCCGCTTTGGTACGGAACCGGAAATCGTACATCATGCTGAAGTGCGACAGCCATTCGGCCCCGTATTCGTCCGTGAGGTCATCCAGGTGGATGATGATATCGGCCAGGGCCTGCTTGTCCTCGGGATGGATGTTGTTGATGAACGCCATCGCGCTCAACTCGTCCACCCCGTAGCCGATCACACCCGAGATCGTGTCGCTGAACCATTCGTATTCCGAGTCGGCGATGTCGAATACATAAAAAAAATGACGGCCCGGCATGCTGAGGTCCAGCAATTTGTCGAATGGGATCGCATCCCGTTCCCTGATCTTTATGTTCCTGTTAATGGTCACCTACATAGTGTGTTTCGTAGTAAAAGTAATAAAAAAACGGCAGATAATTTATCATAAAACACAAATTATCTGCCGTTTTTTCCCCGAAAACATTCCGCAGGTTATTTCGCCGCGGCCAGAAATGCGGTGATGGCGTCGACCACAGCCTGCGGTTCCTCCAAATAACCCATGTGTCCCGAATGTTCCAGCCATACGGCCTGCGCCTGCGGATGGCGGGCGATAATGCTTTCCGCGGCTTCCACGGGGATGAACCCGTCGCCGCGCCCGAAAATGAACAGCTGCGGCACGTGGCTCGCCGTGAGCGTGTCGTTGTTGTCGCGCCGCGCCTCCATGCCCCGCAGCAGCGCCAGGATGCCCGCATCCTCCGTCAGGAACACCAGTTCCGACAGCCCTTCAATCTCATCCCTCATGCGGCGGCGGTTCTCCGGGGCGAAGCTGCCGGCGGGATTGATGCGTGCGATCAGCTCTTTTTTACCCGCCTCGACCAGGGCGATCTCGCGTTCGCGGGCCTCCTTGCGTCCGGGCGTGTCGGCATCGGGGGTGGAGTGCATCAGCACGATGCCCTGCACCGTTTCGGGGAACAGCCGCAGCAGTTCCAGCGCCACGTAGCCCCCCATCGAGTGCCCGGCCACATAACATGTTCGTATACCCAGCGTATCCAACGCCCCTTTGACCGTCCGGGCGAGGAATTCCATGGTGTGCACCGGGCCTTTGACCTCGGATATGCCGTGCCCGGGCAGGTCGGGCGCCACGACGTGCACACCCTCCAGCAGCGGGATGAATTCGTCCCACACATCGATCGACTCGAGATAGCCGTGCAACAACAACAACGCGGGCCCTCCCTGTCCCGACTCCCTGACGCGCAGGGCGCATCCGTCGGCCATGATAAATTTTTCCATACTATCTGAAATGTTATGCATTCCGCCGAAACTTTTTACGGCAAAACAGGAAATCGGCGCTCTTTTGTATTCCACTCCGGCCCTGCAAGGCCGCCAACCCGCAACCGGCGGCGGCGGAGGGCCGGAAACCATGCCGCCTGCAGCTCCCTTCCGACTTCCGGCGGCTGCGGGGCGGCCGGGGGCGAAACCACATCCCGGCCCCTATGCGGTCCGGACCGCCCATCCCGCGGGCGCCGGGCGACATTCAAAACGGCCGTCCTTTCGAGGGGACAGCCGTCGGTATTCCGGTGGGTCGGAGGCGGCTGTCGCGTGGCCGCCGGGCCGGTATGGGGATCAGTTCTCTTCTTCGTCTTCGTAATAGTCGAGGATCGACTCCTTTTTCCGGTAGTCGTCCGGTTCCACATCGTCGTCGTCCAGTTGCCCGAACATCTGGTGACGCTCTTTACCGCTTTTTTTGACAGGCTCCAGTTTGATGGCCTTCCTGAGGGTTTCTTCCCGGTCGCCGGACGGCCGGAAATCTTTCGTAGCTTTCATTGCTGGTGAAAACCGTTGATTGTTTTAAACGTTAGTCGTAATGTAGCTCGCAATTTTACGTATTTTTTTTGAGATAGCGCTCACCCTCCCGTGAAATTTCCCTACATTTGCGAACATAACCCCGAAAAACGATGATACCGCAGATAGAACACCACCGTTCGATACGCAAATACAGCCCGCGGCCCATTGCGCAGGAGGTCCTGGATGAGATACTTATGGCCGGCGTGCGTGCTTCGAACACGGGCAACATGCAGGCGTACAGCATGGTCGTCACGCGCGACGCCACGATCAGGGAGCAGCTCCTGCCGTGCCACTTCAACCAACGGATGGTGATCGATGCGCCGGTGGTGATCACCTTCTGCGCCGACGTGCGGCGCTTCAGCCAGTGGTGCCGCCAGCGCGGCGCACAGCCCCGGTACGATAACTTCATCTGGTTCGTCAACGGCGTGATCGACGCCGTGCTGGCTTCGGGCAACGTCGCCCTGCAGGCCGAGGCGCACGGGCTGGGCATCTGCTACCTGGGCACCACGACCTACACCGCCGACCGCATCGCGCAGGTGTTGCAACTGCCCGCGGGCGTGATCCCCGTGACCACGCTCGTGGCAGGCTACCCGGAAGAAACCCCGGAGCTGACCGACCGCCTGCCGCTGGAGGCCGTGGTGCACTATGACACCTACCGGGACTACACCCCGGAGCAGATCGACCGTCTGTGGGAAGAGAAGGAAAATTCGGAACTCACCGCACGCCTGGTGGAAGAGAACGGCCTGCCGAACCTGGCCCGTATCTTCACCGACCGCCGCTACAAAGGCGAGGACAACGTGCTTTTCTCGCGCAAATATTTCGAGATCCTGCGTTCGCAGGGCTTTTTTAACCAGTAGGGGTCATGCAGGGACGGTTGGTGCGGATATGCATGGTCGCGGCGGGGGCGGCGCTGCTCTCGGGCTGCGGAGCCACGCGCCATATCCCGCAGGGCAGCTACCTGCTGGTGAAGAATACGGTCGAAACGGACCGCAACACGCCCAAAAAATCACGCATCACCGAAAGCGACCTCGAAAAATACATCCAGCAAAGCCCCAACAGCCGTTTCCTGGGGACGAACCTCAACCTGTGGCTTTACAATTCGGTCAAGCCAGAAAGCAAGACATGGTGGGCCCGCAACATGCACAAGATGGGCCAGGCGCCGGTGATCCTCGACACGGTGTTGACGAGGGCGTCGGCCGATTACATCGGTAAATACGTGCGTTCGCGCGGCTATTTCGACGGCGCGGCCACATACGCCCTCGATACGGCGAAGAAACGCGCGCGGGTGACTTACGCGATCACGCAGGGCGCGCCCTACCGCATCGGCAACATAAAATACGACTACCGCGACCGCTCGCTCGAACCGGTGCTGCAGCGCGACAGCGCCCGCACGCTGATCCGCCGGGGCGACGTGTTCGACATGGAGGTGCTGGACAGGGAGCGTTCGCGGATCATGAATTACCTGCGCGAGGGCGGCTATTTCAACTTCAGCATCAACAACGTGCAATACCTGGCCGACTCGACCGTGGGCGGCCGCACGGTCGATGTGACGGTGGTGATCCACCAGGCGGTGTCCTACACCGCGGACGGAGTGCCCGTGAGCGACAACAACAGCATCTACCGCATCAGCCGCATCAATGTCTTCCCCGACAACGACATCACGCGCGACGCCTCGGATCCGGGCGCCCACCGTGCCGACACGCTCGAATACATGGGCCTGAACATCGTCTACCACGACAAGCTGCGCGTCAAAAAAGAAGTGCTGCGGCGGGCGGTGAGCATCTATCCCAACCTGCTGTATAACACGCAGGACGTGTCGCGCACCAACGCCGAGCTGATGCGGCTCAAATATTTCCGCAGCGCCCACATCACTTTTACCGACGAGCCCGACTCGACCCGCAAAATGGTGACCTTCATCCGCGGCGACCAGACCGTCCAAACACCGGAAAAATATATCGTCTGCAATATATACTGCACTCCCTCGCTGCGCCAGGGCTATAACCTGGGCCTCGAAGCCACCTTCACGTCGGACTACTACGGCCTCTCGGCCACGCTCGGCTACCGCAACCGCAGCCTTTTCCGCGGGGTCGAGATGTTCGACGTCAGCTTCACCGGAAGTTACGACTTCATGCGCGTGAAGGGGGAGAGCGCCTCGTTCGAATTCGGGGGTACGACCTCGATCACCTTCCCGCGATTCATCCTGCCGTTCCGGCCGGGCAAGCTTCGCAAGCTGCCCAACCAGACCTCAAAACTGGAACTGTCGGTGAACGCCCAGCGCAGGCCCTACTACCACCGCGTGCTGTCGAACGCCAGCTGGGGATACAGCTGGTCAGGCAATAAATTTACGAATTTCTCGCTCCGCCCCATCGACGTGGGGGTGGTCAAGGTCAACTATATCAGCCAGGAGTTCTGGGAGAGCCTCCAGAACGATTATATTCGTTACAGCTACGAACCCCAGTTGCTGGCGGGCATCTCGGCCTCGTGGTCCTATGTGAACAATACGACCAAACGCGGCAATTCGTTCGGCGTGCGCCTCAACCTCGAAACGATGGGCAATCTCCTGGAAGGCCTGTGCCTGGCGTTCGGCAAAAAGACCTCGGGACAGGATTACTACGAACTGCTCGGCATCCGTTTCGCCCAATATGCACGCGCCGACCTCTCGATCGCCAACGCCGTCCCGCTGTCGCCCAAATTCACCCTCGCCTGGCGCGTTTATGGCGGCGTGGGGCTGACCTACGGCAACTCGCGCGACTATTCGATGCCTTACGACCGGCTGTTCTACGCCGGCGGCAGCAACAGCATGCGCGGATGGGCCGCACGTACGCTCGGCCCCGGCAGCGACTCCAAACCCCAGCCCGCCCCCGGCGAAGTCTATTACCCCAGCCAGTTGGGCAACATGCGCCTCGAAGCCAACCTCGAAGCCCGTTTCCCCTTGTTCAGCATCTTCCGCGGGGCGCTGTTCGTGGACGCGGGCAACGTATGGATGGTGGGCCGGGGCGACTATTCCGATGCGGCGCGGTTCCAGATGCGCGACTTCTACCGCGAACTGGGGCTCAACACGGGCCTGGGCCTGCGCGTGGATATCTCGATGACCGTGGTGCGCCTCGACTGGGGCATCCGCCTGCATGACCCCAACCTGCCGTCGGGCGACCGCTGGATCCGCAACCTCCGGCTCGACAACACCGCCCTCAGCCTCGCCGTAGGCTACCCCTTCTGAGAATGACCAATCACTGACTTTACGTTACTCTTTTGTTGTCTTCCACAAAAGGGCAACGTAACGTGAGTTCGACGAATTCGGCGAACTTGAAATATTTGTTTTACAAATATTTGCCTTTAAGCAAACAGCGTTCGTGCGGTTTGCATAGCCCTCTCTTACGGTCAGGAGAGGGTTGGGTGAGGTGATCGGGCCATGCAAATGCTACAGGCATGTGCCTAACGTGGGTCCGACGAGTTTAAACAAGCGCATAAACATGTAATATACAGCAATATGTGTGGGGGTTAAATTCGTCGGACCCACATTAACGTAGAGTCAGTGATAAGGTATTTCTGGAAAAGCGGTAGAATACGCCGAGCGGGAGGGCTTTTTGTGAGCGGTCGGCGAGGTAGAGTTCGCCGAACTCTTCGCCCGGGCAGGGGCCGAGGGTTTGGTTGACAAGCCCTTTGGCGAGCAACGCCGACAGTCCCATCGAATAAAGGTTCAGCACCAGGAAACCGTGCTGCGGGTCGATCAGGCGTGCGCATTCGCGCAATAACGCGGGCAGTCCCTCTTCGAGGATCCACCTTTCGCCGTCGGGGCCGCGGCCGTAGGCCGGGGGGTCGAGGACGATACCGTGATAAAGATTACCGCGGCGGGCTTCGCGCGCGGCGAATTTGAGGGCGTCGTCCACGATCCACCGCACGCCGTCCAGTCCGCTGGCCTCCATGTTTTCACGCGCCCAGGCGACCACCTGCCTGACCGAATCGACATGGGTGACATCGGCCCCTGCGGCCCGTGCGGCGAGGGTCGCGCCCCCCGTGTAAGCGAACAGGTTGAGCACGCGCGGGGTCGTGCCACCGGCGGCGATATGGCGCACCTGCGAATAGATATAGTCCCAGTTCTCGGCCTGCTCGGGAAATACGCCCACATGTTTGAACGAGGTGAGCCCCATGCGCATACGTATCGATAGCCCGCTGTGCGCATAGCCGATCCACCACTGCCCGGGCATATCCTTGGCGAGCGTCCAGCGGCCGCGCTCGTCGCTGCCCCGGTCGCGCAGGAACGAAGCGTGGGCAGCGTCCCATTCGCTCCCGGCCAGCGATTTATCCCATAACGCCTGGGGTTCGGGACGGCGGACGATCCATGCGCCGAAACGTTCCAGTTTTTCGAATCCGCCGCAGTCGATCAGTTCGTAATCGGCCCATGCGGCGGGCGAGAGCAGTTTAAGACCTTTCATCAGGAAACTTATCTGTCAAAAATTATAATGTACTTAATTAACGTGAGTTCGATGAATTCGCCGAACGACAAG